>NZ_JBFTRS010000030.1:0-76898 GCF_056399645.1 Massilia sp. 01N417
GCACTGCCGGCGCTGGCCGTGGTGGCGCTGGGCTGCATCATCGGCTTTCCGCTGCTGACCTCGATTGCCATGCGCACCCTGCCGGCCTCGCACGGCGCGGTGCTGATCGGCGTGCTGCCGCTGTGCACCGCGCTGTACTCGGCGCTGCGCGGCCACGAGCGCCCTTCGGCCGGCTTCTGGGCGCTGGCCCTGCTGGGCTCCGGCCTGGTGGTGGTGTTCGCCCTGGCCCAGGGCGGCGGACGCCTCGAAGCGGCCGACTTGCTGATGTTCGCGGCGGTGCTGTCGGCCGCGGCCGGCTACGCGGAGGGCGGTCGGCTGGCGCGCGACCTGGGCGGCCGCGAAACCATCTGCTGGGCGCTGGTGCTGGCGGCCCTGCCCAGCGCGGTGCTGCTGGCCGTGCTCGACGCCGACCAGTTCGCGCGGCTGGGCGCGGTGGGTACGCGCGCCTGGCTGGCGCTCGGCTACATCACCGTGTTTTCGACCATCGTCGGCTTTTTCTTCTGGTACCGCGGGCTGGCGCTGGGCGGCGTGGCGCGGGTCGGCCAGGTGCAGCTGGTGCAGCCCTTCCTGTCGCTGGGCGGCGCCTGGCTGCTGCTGGGCGAGCCGCTGACCGCGGCCAATTGCGGCTTCGCCCTGGCGATCATCGGCGTGGTCGCGGCCGGACGCCGGATGCAGGTGCGCACAGGATGAGCCGGACGTAGCCGCGCGCAGTGGCAAGTCGTACAATACCCGCTCTTTATTACGTAACCTGGGGATTCCATGTCCGTCTACGACAAACTCAAAGAACTGAACATCACCCTCGCGTCGCCGGCCGCACCGGCCGCGGCCTATGTCATGTATGTGCAGACCGGCAACCTGGTCTTCATCTCCGGCCACATCGCCAAGAACGCCGACGGCTCGCCGAACACCGGCCTGCTGGGCAAGGACAAGACGACCGCCGACGGCCAGGCCGCCGCGCGCTCGGTCGCCATCGACCTGATCGGCACCCTGCAGGAAGCCTGCGGCGGCGACCTGACCCGCGTGAAGCGCATCGTCAAGGTGATGAGCCTGGTCGCCTCGACCCCGGACTACAACGAACAGCACCTGGTCACCAACGGCTGCTCGGAACTGCTGGGCGAGATCTTCGGCGACGCCGGCAAGCACGCCCGCTCGGCGTTCGGCGTGGCCTCGCTCCCGCGCGGCACCTGCGTAGAAATCGAGATGATCGTAGAACTAGCGTAATCACGTAGGGTGGGCACCCGTGCCCACGTTACAAGTTCCGGGGCGAGCCCACAAGGCAAACCCTTTTAGCGAAGCCGCTCATCCAGCGTGCTTTATAATGGCCGACGCACCAATCGCCGTCCTTCCTGTGAGATCAGTATGAAAATCGAAAATCCCAATCCCATCCAGTGGCACTTCTCGGAACGCGCACAGCAGCTGCAAAGCTCGGCGATCCGCGAAATCCTGAAGATTACCCAGCGCCCGGAGATCATCTCCTTCGCCGGCGGCCTGCCGTCGCCCGCCACCTTCCCGGTCGAGCGCATGAAAGCCGCCTACGACAAGGTGCTGTCCGAGGCGGGCAAACAGGCCCTGCAATACGGCCCGACCGACGGCTACGCGCCGCTGCGTGAATGGATTGCGGCTTACCTGTCGACCCCGGACTGCAAGATCCTGCCCGAGCAGATCCTGATGGTGTCCGGCTCGCAGCAGGCCCTCGACCTGCTGGGCAAGGTACTGATCGACGAAGGCAGCAAGGTGCTGGTCGAGACCCCGAGCTACCTGGGCGCGCTGCAGGCGTTCTCGGTGTACCGTCCCGATTTCCACTCGGTCGAGACCGACGAGCACGGCCTGGTGCCGTCCTCGCTCGAAGGCCTGGCCGATGGCGCGCGCCTGCTGTACGCGCTGCCGAACTTCCAGAACCCGACCGGCCGTTCGCTGTCGATCGAGCGCCGGCGCGAGCTGGTCGAGACCTGCGCCCGCCTGGGCCTGCCGCTGATCGAGGACGATCCCTACGGCGCGCTGTCGTACAAGGGCGACCCGATGCCGCGCATGCTGAACATGAACCCGGACGGTGTGATCTACATGGGCTCCTTCTCGAAGGTGCTGACCCCGGGCATCCGCCTCGGCTACGTGTGCGCCCCGCTGCCGCTGGTGCGCCGCCTCGAGCTGGCCAAGCAGGCCGCCGACCTCCACACCGCCCAGCTGACCCAGATGGTCGTGTACGAAGTGGTCAAGGACGGCTTCCTGAACGAGCACATCCCGACCATCCGCAGCCTGTACGCCAACCAGTGCCAGGTGATGCTGGATGCGATGGACGAGCAGTTCCCGAAAGAAGTCACCTGGACCCGTCCGGAAGGCGGCATGTTCATCTGGGTCGACCTGCCCAAGCACATCGACGCCACCAAGCTGCTCGACCAGGCCATCGCCGCCCGCGTCGCCTTCGTGCCGGGCGCGCCGTTCTACGCCAACGATCCGTCCACCAATACCCTGCGCCTGTCCTTCGTGACCGTGCCGCCGGAACGCATTCGTGAAGGCATCGCCGTGCTGGGCAAACTGATCAAGGACCAGCTGTAATCTCCTCCCCTTGAGCGCAACTTTTGGTTGTCACGCACAACCAAAAGTTGCGCCAAAGTCACAGAATTTTCTGTCGAACAAGCAATACTTGCCCTCTGACGGTGCGCAACGATGTATGATTTTGAACGATCAATCATCGCGCAGCCCCACGAGGCACAGTATGCCCAACCGAGCCAGCGCGGGGCTGGCCACGCCCCGCAAGCCTGCCATTCTCATCGTCGACGACGCCGCGGACAATCTCGCCGTGCTGCGTACGATGATGCTGCGCCAGGGCTACCAGACCTTCGTCGCCACCTCGGGTGAGCGCGCCCTCGACATCGCCCGGCGCATCCAGCCCGACCTGGTGCTGCTCGACGTCGTCATGCCCGGTCTGGGCGGCCTGGAGACCTGCCGCCGCATGAAGGCCCACCCGGCCACGGCGCGCATTCCCGTGATCTTCATGAGCGCGCGCGGCGAGACGGAAGACATCGTTGCCGGCTTCGACATCGGCGCCGCCGACTACATCGCCAAGCCACTGCGCATGGACGAAGTCTGCGCCCGCGTGCGCGCCCAGCTGCGCCTGACCGGCGGCAAGGATGCCCAGAAGGAACAGGCGGACCACCTGCGCATGATCGTCGACAGCATGGACCAGGGCCTCCTGATCGTCGAACGCTGCGGCCGCATCCAGTACGCGAATCCGGCCTGCGACCGCTACCTGGGCCATGCCGCCGACGAGCTGGTGGACCGCTCGCTGGCCGAGCTGCTGGCCCAGCAGGAGAGCTATCCCGACGACTGCGCCGCGATGGAAGCGATCGGCCACGGCACCCGCGAAGTGCTGATCCGCCACCGCGACGGCGGCCTGCGCGCGATGGACCTGACGATGACCCCGATGCACGCGGCAGACGGCCTGTTCGTCGCCCTGCTGCACGACATCACCCACCACAAGCAGTCCGAGGATGCGCTGCAGCGTGCCGCCATGCTGGACCCGCTGACCAGGATCGCCAACCGGCGCCACTTCGACAGTTTCCTGGAGCGGGAATGGCAGCGCGCGATCCGCAACGCCCAGCCGCTGTCGCTGGTGGTGCTCGACGTCGACCACTTCAAGCTGTACAACGACACCCTCGGCCACGCCGCCGGCGACGTCTGCCTGCAGAAGGTGGCCCAGGCCCTGCAGGCGCACGCCCTGCGTCCGACCGACCTGGCGGCGCGCTACGGCGGCGAGGAATTCGTGCTGCTGTTCGCCGAGACCCCGCAAGAAGCCGCGGCCCGCCTGGCCGAAGCGATCCGCACTACCGTCGAAGCCCTGCAACTGCCGAACCCGCGCTCGCCGACCTCGCCCTGGATCACGGTCTCGGTGGGCGTCGCCACCATCGTGCCGACCCAGCTCGACCAGGTCGGCCAACTGTTCGTCTGCGCCGACCGCGCCATGTATGCGGCCAAGGGCGGTGGGCGGAACCGGGTCGAGACCGCGGTGGCGGGGGCGGCGTGGGAGGCGGTTCGGAATGCGGCGATGATGTGAGCACGCCACCGTCGCCTCCGTACGCATCACCGTCGTTCCCGCACATCGACGCTAACGGACTTTCGGATACCCCGTAATCTCCGCAATATCCCGATAAAGCGGCTGCAACTGCCTGTACATCCGCTTGTACACCTGCCGGTACAAGCGATCGTAGATCCGCTGGTTCTCCGCCACCGGCTCGAACACCCGCCCCACCCTGGTCATGGCCGCCACCGCCGCATCGAAATCGCGGTGCAGGCCCAGCCCGACCGCCGCATCGATGGCCGCGCCCAGGCCCGAGGTTTCGTAGACGTGCGGGCGCGCGGTCGGCAGTCCGAAGATGTCGGCGGTGAGCTGCATCGCGCAGTCGCTCTGGGAGCCGCCGCCGGACACGCGCAACTCGGTGATCGCCACGCCGCTGCGCTTCTCGATCCTCTCCTTCCCTTCGCGCAGCGCATAGGCCAGTCCCTCCAGGATGGCGCGGTAGACGTGGGCGCGGGTGTGGACGTCGCCGAAGCCGATGATGCCGCCCTTGGCCTCGCGTCCCGGCACGCGGATGCCGGGCGTCCAGTAGGGCTGCAGCATCAGGCCCATCGAGCCGGGAGGCACCGTGCTGGCCATGCGGTCGAACAGCTGTTCCGGCGCGACGTCTTCGGCCAGCGCGCGCAGCTGTTCGTGGTGGCCGAACTGCTCCTTGAACCAGTTGACCATCCAGTAGCCGCGGAAGACCTGCACCTCGTTGCTGTAGGCGCCCGGCAGCGCCGCCGGGTACGGCGGAATGAAGGGCGTGACCTCGGTATAGCGCGTGCTGGTGGTGTTGATGGTGGCCGTGGTACCGTAGCTCAGGCAGCCCACGTGGGGCTCGCGGCAGCCGGCGCCGATCACCTCGCAGGCCTTGTCGGCGGCCGCCGCCAGCAGCGGCAGGCCTTCCGGGATGCCGGTGTCCCGCGATGCTTCGGAAGAGACCGTGCCCAGGCGCTCGCCCGGTTCGGCCAGCTCGGGCAGCATGTGCGGCTCGACCGCCAGCGCCTGCCACTTCCAGTCGTGACGGGCGGCCCAGCGGCGGCGCTTGTAGTCGAAAGGCAGATAGGCCACCTGCGAGCCGCTGGAGTCGGCGAAGCGCCCGCACAGCCGCCAGTTCAGGTACCCGGACAGCAGCAGGAACTTGTCGGTGGCCGCCCAGATGTCCGGCTGATGGGCCTTGATCCAGTTGATCTCGGCCTCGCCGCGGAAGTAATCGATGGTGCCGTCGACGCGCGCCAGCTTGAATGCCGCCTGCCACCACCAGGCGATGCCGGGCCAGGTGTCCGTGCGGCGCTGGTCGAGCCAGGTGATGGCCGGCCGCAGCGGCTTGCCGTCCTTGCCGAGATTGACCACGGTGCCGCGCTGGGTGGTCACGGCCACGCCCTGCACGGCGGCCTTGTCGACGCCAGGCTGGCCCCACAGGCCGTGGCAGGCCTTGCACAGCGACAGCCAGTAATCCTCGGGATCGTGTTCGGCCCAGCCGGGCTGCTCGGAAAAATATGCATCCAGCATAATTTGCGACTTCGCCACGATATTCCCGTCCAGGTCGAACAGCAGCGCGCGCACGCTCTGGGTGCCGTTGTCGATGGCGAGGATGGTCGGCTGGGCCGTCATTGCACTGTCTCCTGCGGGAGGCCGTAGTGGGAGTGCCACAGGGCCGCGTAATGTCGTTCTTCTTCCTGCCAACGGGCGTCGCTCCAGCCCAGCTCCGGCTGGCAGATCGCGCGGATGCGCGGCATCGGCGCGGCGCCGCCCTGCTTCAGCTGCAGGCCCAGGCGGGTGCGGCGCAGCAGCAGGTCGTCGAGGTGCTGCACGGCTTCCGCGCGCGCGGCCCAGCGCAGTTCCGCCCACAAGGTCTCGGTGCCGGGAATGAGTTCGAATTCGTCCACGGCGGCGGCGGCCAATAATGCGCCGGTGGCGGCGCCGTGCCGGCCTTTCAAACGGCGCAGGCGGGCGCCGCACAGCCGCTCGTGGCAAGCCTCCGGCGGCGGCGCGAACACCCGGCAGGGCTGCAGTTCGTCGCGCCAGTCCGGCAACTGGGCGCGCACGCTCGCCAGCGCGTCGAGGGCGATGGCGCGGAAGGTGGTCAGCTTGCCGCCGGCCACCGCCACCAGCCCGTCCTCGCTCCAGACGCTGTGCTCGCGCCCTTCGCGCGAGGCGTCGACATGGCCGCCGGCGATGACCGGACGCACGCCGGCAAAGGTCGACAGTACATCGCCTTCTCCGATGCCGAGCTGGGGAAACTGGGCCCGCACGGCCGCCAGCAGGTAATCGAGTTCGGCCCGCGTGATGCGCGCCTCGGCATCCGGCGGCTGGGCGTGATCGAGGTCGGTGGTGCCGACCAGGGTGACGCCCTCCCAGGGATAGGCGAACACCGGACGGCCATCCTGCGGGTGCATCAGGCTCACGGCCTGGGACAGCGGCAGGCGCCAGGCCGGCAGGATCAAATGGCTGCCGCGCAGCGGACGCAGGCGCGGGCCCTTGCCGTGCAGGGCGCCGGACCAGGCGCCGGTGGCATCCACGACCACGCGTGCGCGGACTTCGTAACCGGCGCTCCCGATCTCGTCGCGCAGCATCGCCCCGGCCACCCGCCCCTGTTCGCGGATCAGCGAGCGCGCCGCCACATAGTTGAGTGCAGCGGCGCCATGCTCCATCGCCTCGCCCAGCACCCGCAGCACCAGGCGCGCATCGTCGGTCTTGGCGTCGGTGTAGACGATGCCGCCGACCAGGCCTTTGCGCTCGACATTCGGCGCCCGTTCGAGGAATTCGTCGGTGCCGAGCCAATGCCGCTCGCGCCGTCCGGCCAGCAGGTCGTAGATGGCCAGGCCGGCCAGGAAGCTGCGGCGGCCGCGCTGGCCCTCGTAATGGGCGAAGGCGAAGCCCTGCGGTTCGACCAGCCCGGGCGCGTCGCGCAGCAGGCTCTCGCGTTCGCGCACCGATTCGCGCGTCAGGTGCAGGTGACCGTCCTTCAGGTAGCGCAGGCCGCCGTGTACCAGCTTCGACGAACGGCTCGAGGTGCCCCAGGCGAAATCGCGCTGCTCGACCAGCATGGCGCGCAAGCCGCGCCGCGCGGCTTCCAGCAGGATGCCGGCGCCGGTGATGCCGCCGCCGATCACCAGCAAGTCCCACTGCTGCGCCGTCAGGCCGGGCAAGGCGGCGCGGCCGTCCTTCCTCCACAGCGCCGTCATGGGCTCACCAGTTTGCCGGGATTCATGCAGCCGCTGGGGTCGAACTGGCGGAACAGGGCGCGCAGCGCCTCCATGCCGAGCCTCCCCTTCTCCGCCTGCAGCCAGGGCGCGTGGTCGCTGCCGACGCCGTGCTGGTGGCTGATGGTGCCGCCATTGGCGACGATCGCTTCCGACACCGCGGTCTTGAGGCGGCGCCAGCGCGCCAGGTCGGCCTCGTAATCGCCGGCCAGGCGCCAGATGAAGGTCGTGTACACGCTGGCGCCCTGGGGATACAGGTGGGACAGGTGGGTGTGGGCATGCACCTGCTCGCCGTCCGCGGCCAGCGCGGCGGCGGCGGCCGCTTCCACCGCGCGCATGGCCGGCGTCACGCGCGGCCAGTCGAGCGCCGTCTCGACGGTGTCGATCGCATAGCCGCGTTCCCAGGCCGCGTTGCGCAGGTAGACGTTGCGGAAGCGGTTCTTCTTCCAGCGCTCGCCCAGGCCGCGGCCCGCGTGCACGCCCTGGAAGCGGCGCGCGATTTTCAGCGCTGCCGCGAGGGCCGCGCGCGCCTGTCCACGAGTGCCGCTGGCGCCGACCAGCAGCATGCACTTGCCCTCCCCCGCGCCGCGCAGCTGCAGCAAGGTCTCCAGCAAGGCCACCTGCCTGGCGTGGCCGGCCAGGGTCAGCATGGTCGCCGTCTCCACCGGATTCGACAGGCGCAGCATCGACAGCCCGAGCCGCGCCTGCACGATCGCGCGCACGGCCGTCTCGGCGCGTTCCCAGTCCGGCAGGAACACGGCGTGGAAGGCTTCGAATTCCGGCAAGGGGCTGATGCGCACCGTGGCCTCGGTGAGGATGCCGAGCCGGCCTTCGGAACCCAGCACCAGCTCGCGCAGGTCGGGGCCGGCGCTCGATGCCGGAAAGGTCGGCAGCTCGAGCCTGCCCTGCGGCGTCTCGATGCTGCCACCGGCGAACAGCTGCTCGATGCGGCCGTAGCGCAGCGACTGCTGGCCGGAGGAACGCGTGACGATCCAGCCGCCCAGGGTCGAGTATTCGAAGGATTGCGGGAAGTGGCCAAGGGTATAACCCTGGGCGCGCAGCTGGGCTTCGAGGTCCGGACCGGCCACGCCGGCGCCGAAGGTGGCCAGCAGGGATTCGCGATCGAGGCCGGTGAGCGCGCGCAGGCGTCGCATGTCGACCGACAACGTCGGCCTGTCCCGCGCCGCATCCAGGTGGCCGCAGACGCTGGTGCCGCCGCCGTAGGGCACGACGGCCGCGCCGGCATCGAGCGCGAAGCGGATCAGCTCGCGCACCTCGTCCGCGCTTTCCGGGAAGGCCACCCCGTCCGGCGCCGCCTCGATCCGGCCGTAGCGCAGGCGCAGCCAGTCCGGCAGGCTCTGGCCCAGCGCATGGACCAGGCGCACGGCCAGCGTGGTGTCCACCAGCGGATGCGGCGGCAGGCGCGAAGGCGCGAGCTGCGCGCACACGGCCTCGAAGACGGCGTCACGCGGCCCGCTGCCCGCTCCCAGCTTCTGTTCGAGGAAGCGCAGCGCGCCCTCGCCGATCGGCACCTCGATCGAGTCGTCTCCCCAGCCGTTCCATCGCCTCATGGTTCTCCCATTGCATAGTTTTATATTTTGCAAGAAGATAAGCCATTCGCCTCCCCACGTATTGCGGATTCATGCCAAGCGCTTGTTCGAACATGCCACCGGCCGAAGACCCCTTGCCAGCCCGGGTCACCGGCTCCTATCTGCAGCCGCTGCTGGAGACCGCGGCCGCGCGCGGCGTCGATGCGCCTGCGCTGGCGCGGGCGGCCGGCCTGCCCGACGGTGCACTCGACCCGCTGCCGGAATCGCTGGCGGCAGGCGACTACATCGCCCTGCTCGCGGCCGGCGCCGGCCTGGCCCGCGATCCGCACTTCGGCCTGCACGTGGGCGAGCGGGTGCGCCTCGGCACCTACAGCGTCTACGGCCTGATCCTGCTGGCCTGCGCCGACTTCGCCCAGGCCCTCGAACAGACCCAGCGCTACGAGCAGCTGGCCCACGATCTCGGGCGCTCGCGGCTCGAGGTCGACGCCGCCACCGGCCTGGCGCACTACACCTGGATCAGCCACTTCCCGGACGCCAGCCGCCACCTGGCCGAAAGCGTGTTCGCCGGCATCCGCACCTTCGGTTCCTGGCTCGCAGGCCGGCCGCTGGCGCCGCTGCGCCTGGCGTTCGCGCATGCGAGCGATGCCGATCCGGCCGAGTACGCGCGGGTGCTGGGAATGGTGCCGGCGTTCGGCGCCGGCACCCATCTCGCCTGCTTCGACGCCGCCCTGCTGGCGATGCCGGTACCGAACGCGGACGCCGGCATGTATCCGGTGCTGCAGCAGCATGCCGAGCGGCTGCTGGAGGAGCGGAACAATGCGCGCGAGGACCAGCGCGAGCGCAACGGCATCGTCGCCCAGGTGCGCGCCTGCGTGATCCGCAACCTGGCGAAGGACCGCGTGCGCCTGGCCAGCATCGCCGGCGAACTCGGGCTGTCGCAGCGCACCCTGCAGCGCAAGCTGTCCGAGGCCGGCGCCAGCTTCCAGCAGGTGCTGGATGGCGCCCGTCATACGCTGGCCCGGGACTATCTGCGCCAACGCGGCCTGTCGCTGGCCGACATCGCCTTCCTGCTCGGCTACCAGGAACAGAGCGCGTTCACGCACGCCTTCCGCGAATGGTCGGGGATGAATCCAGGGGCCTGGCGCGAGCGGGCGCTGGCGGGTCAGGTCTGACGCGGCGCCAGGCGGCGCAGGTCATCTACCGCAGGCACGATCGCCAGAAGGCACAGCACACAGGCCAGCGGCAAGGTCGCCAGATAGCCGGCATGCTTGAAGCCGAGCGCCCCCACCACGCCACCGCTGAAGAAACCCAGCAGCAGCGACAGCAGCAGGCGCAGGCGCGCATGGTTGGCCGCCACCTTCGGCTGCGCCGGGTCGCGGTTCCAGTACAGCATGCGGCCCAGTTCGATGCCGATGTCGGTGACGATGCCGGTCATGTGGGTGGTGCGGATCTCGGCGTGCGAGATCTTGGTGATCAGCGCATTCTGTAGGCCCATCATGAAGCACAGCAGCATCACGGTGGCGGGCACGAACAGGGCGTCGACGCCGGCCAGGCGCGCGCCCAGTACGCCGAAAGCCAGCAGCAGCATCGCTTCGAGGAGCAGCGGCAGCGCATACTCGCTGGCCAGGCGGCGCCGGCGCCCATAGTTGACGGTGATCGCGGTACAGGCCGCCCCCGCCAGGAAGGACAGCACGGCGCCGAAGGCATCCAGCGCCAGGTCCCAGGCGCCCAGGGCCAGATTGTCGGCCGCCGAGGAGATCGCCCCCGTCAGGTGCGAGGTGTACTGGTGAACGGCAAGGAAACCACCGGCATTGATGGCGCCGGCGACGAAAGCGAGTGCCACCCCGAGGTGGCGGTTGGCGCGCGGGCTGCGCGCATTGCCGAGCAGGCTGCGGACGTAGTGGATTGGCACGTCAGTAATATTACCGCATTCCAAGCGAAAGCAGCATCAGGCCGGCCTCGCTATAATTGACCTTCTCGCATCGATCACCCGTCCTGGTATAGCCGTGAACCCACATCTCGAAAGACTGCACCCCTACCCCTTCGAAAAGCTGCGCCAGCTGTTCGCCGGCGTCACGCCGAATCCCGACTACGCCCCCATCAGTCTGGGCATCGGCGAACCCAAACACCCGACCCCGGCCTTCATCCAGAAAGCCCTGACGCAGAGCATGACCGGGCTGGCGAACTATCCGAGCACGCACGGCGGCGACCCGCTGCGCACGGCGATCGCCGGCTGGCTGGAACGCCGCTACGGGGTGCCGGCATTGGATCCGAACACGATGGTGCTGCCGGTGAACGGCTCGCGCGAGGCCCTGTTCGCGATCGCCCAGTGCGTGATCGACCCGCGTGCCGGATCGAATAGCAGCGCGAATGGCAGCGCAAACGGCAGCGCCCTGGTGATGTGCCCGAACCCCTTCTACCAGATCTACGAAGGCGCGGCCTACCTGGCCGGCGCCGAACCGTATTTCGTGAATTCGGTCCCGGCACGCAACTTCGCCCCCGACTACGCCGGCGTGCCCGACGAGGTCTGGGCCCGCGTGCAGCTGCTCTACCTGTGCTCACCGGGCAACCCGACCGGCGCCGTGCTGACCCTGGACGACTGGCGCGAGCTGTTCGAACTGTCCGACCGCCACGGCTTCGTCATCGCGGCCGACGAGTGCTATTCCGAGATCTGGTTCGGCTCGACCCCGCCGCTGGGCGCGCTCGAGGCGGCCCACCAGCTCGGCCGCAGCGCCGGCCAGCGCCCCTACGCCAACCTGGTCGTGTTCTCGAGCCTGTCGAAGCGTTCGAACGTGCCGGGCATGCGCTCCGGCTTCGTGGCCGGCGATCCGGACGTGCTGAAGAAATTCCTGCTCTACCGTACCTACAGCGGGGGCGCGATGTCGCCGCCGGTACAGGCGGCGTCCTGCGTGGCCTGGAACGACGAGGCCCACGTGCAGGAGAACCGCAACCTGTACAAGGAAAAGTTCAGCCTCATCACGCCGCTACTCAAGCAGGTGATGGACGTCGAGCTGCCCGACGCCGGCTTCTACCTGTGGGCCGACGTGCGATCCAGCGGCCTGTCGGACACCGAGTTCGCACGCGGCCTGTACGCCGAATATAATGTGACGGTTTTACCCGGCTCCTACCTGGCGCGCGACGCGCACGGCAGCAATCCGGGACGCAACCGCATCCGCATGGCGCTCGTCGCCGGCGTGGACGAAGGACTGGAAGCCGCCAACCGCATCGTCCAGTTCTGCAACGATTTGAAGTCCTCCTGAAAACAGATCCGTAACCTGATAGATCCATCATGACCCAACAACTCCAGACCATCATCGACACCGCGTGGGAACAGCGCGCCGAAATCAGCCCGTCCAGCGCCAGCGCCGAAGTGCGTGACGCAGTTGCCCACGTCCTTGCCGGCCTCGACGACGGCAGCCTGCGCGTCGCCCAGAAAGACAGCGGCAGCTGGGTCGTGAACCAGTGGATCAAGAAGGCCGTCCTGCTGTCGTTCCGCCTCGAGAACAACACCCCAATGGGCTCGGCGGCGGGCCTCGGCGGCAGCCTGCAGTTCTACGACAAGGTGCCGACCAAGTTCGCCGACTACACCGCCGACGACTTCGCCAAAGGCGGCTTCCGCGTGGTACCGCCGGCCGTCGCCCGCCGCGGCTCCTTCATCGGCAAGAACGTGGTGCTGATGCCGTCCTACGTGAACATCGGCGCCTACGTCGACGAAGGCACCATGGTCGACACCTGGGCCACCGTCGGCTCCTGCGCCCAGATCGGCAAGAACGTCCACCTGTCCGGCGGCGTCGGCATCGGCGGCGTGCTGGAACCGATGCAGGCCAACCCGACCATCATCGAAGACAACTGCTTCATCGGCGCCCGTTCGGAAATCGTCGAAGGCGTGATCGTCGAAGAAAACTCGGTGATCTCGATGGGTGTGTACATTGGCCAGTCGACCAAGATCTACAACCGCGAAACCGGCGAAGTCAGCTACGGCCGCGTGCCGTCGGGTTCGGTGGTCGTGTCGGGTTCGCTGCCATCGAGCGACGGCAAGTACAGCCTGTACTGCGCGGTGATCGTCAAGCGCGTGGATGCGCAGACGCGTGCCAAGACTGGCATCAACGAGCTGCTGCGCGGCGTGTAAGCCCACCACCGTCGCCCCGCACATACCGTCGTCCCCGCTTTCGCGGGGAGTCGGGTCGGGCCATGCCCGGCCTGACGTTGGCGCATCTCCACCCCACCGCAATTCCCCCACCGCAGGTTACAATCCCCCAACACGCAAAAATTACCGCGAAGCAAGGGAGAGAGAACCATGATGATGGAACGCCTGTTCCAGTTGATGAAGGAAAAGAACGCGTCGGACATGTTCTTCGCGGTCAATTCTCCCGTCCACATCAAGATCAACGGGAACCTCATCCCGATCAACCAGAACAAACTGGAACCCGAAAACATCCAGGTCCTGCTGTCGGAAATCGCCTCGCCCGAACAGATGGCCGAGCTGGAGCGCGAGAACGAGCTGAACATGGGTATTTCGGTGCCCAACCTGGGCCGCTTCCGCTTATCGGCGTTTCGCCAGCGTGGATCGATCTCGGCCGTGTTCCGCTTCGTGCCGGCGAATATCCCGCCGCTGGCCGAGCTGGGCCTGCCGCCGGTGCTGTCCGAGCTGATCATGGAAAAGCGCGGCCTGCTGCTGATCGTCGGCGCCACCGGCTCCGGCAAGTCGACCACGATCGCTTCGATGCTCGACCATCGCAACGAACAGCGCTCCGGCCACATCCTGACCCTGGAAGATCCGATCGAGTATCTGTTCAAGAACAAGAAATCGATCGTCAACCAGCGCGAGATCGGCAGCGACGCCGCCAGCTTCGACGTCGCCCTGCGCAACTCGATGCGCCAGGCGCCGGACTGCATCCTGATCGGCGAGATCCGCGACAAGGACACGATGGCCGCCGCCCTCGCCTACGCGCAATCCGGCCACCTGGTGCTGGCGACCCTGCATGCCAACAACAGCTACAACGCGCTGAACCGCATCATCAGTTTCTACCCGATCGAGAACCGTCCCGCCCTGCTGCAGGATTTGTCGTCGGCGGTGAAGGCCATCGTCTCGCAGCGCCTGGTGCGCTCGAAGGCCGGCGGCGCCCGCCAGGCCGCGGTCGAGATCATGGTCAACACCCGCTACGTCGCCGACCTGATCGAAAAGGGCGAGATCGGCCAGATCAAGGAAGCGATGGACAAGAGCCTGTCGCCGGGTTCGCAATCCTTCGAGAAGGCGCTGCTGGAACTGGTGCAGGCCGAGCTGATCACCCAGGACGAAGCACTGGCGAATGCGGATTCGGCCACCAATCTGCTGTGGCTCATCAACAATGGGCCGGACAGCCAGGCGGCCAAGGCCGAAGAGCAAGCCAAGCCGGCCGAGGAAGCGGCGGGCCCCTCGTTTACCGAGTTCACACTCGACCACTGAGGCCACGATATCCTTTGGCCACACTGATGCCGCGGACCTTGTAAAGCTCTCCTTCCTCTTATTCGCGCCTGGCCAGGCAACGCCCAGGCCTGAATATACGAATACGGCACAAGCTGTGCCGTATTCGGTTTGATTTTCCCGATTCCCTTCCCCCGACACCCCATGCTGGCGCCTTCCGCCACGCGTACGCAGCAGTCATGAAATATTGACAAAAAAAATGCAGAATCATGTTCTTTTCTGCAATATGTATTTTATAATGTTCAGCAACTTTTAGTAATCCAGACTTTACTTCATGCAGTACCAGGCGCCCGGCAAGGGTTGAATGACAGTGGACGCGCCGTGTCCGGAAAATCGCTGATGATCGATACGCTGAACAAATCGCTGGTCGATGTGTACGAAAGTGCGCAATATTGCAGCCCGATGGAATTCAACCGGAATGCGTTACGCGAACTGAAGAAGTACGTGAGTTTCGACTCCTGCGTGCTGGCTGACCTGGCAGTGTCGTCGGAACGGAAGGTCGTGGTGCAGAACTTGTATCTGGAAGCGACACCAGTCGAAAGACTGCGCGACCGTATCAAGACGGTCGGCCAGGAAACATTGCAACAGAACGGTTCGCTCCACAGTCAGGACATGACCTTGGTGCGCGCATTCAGGCAACGCGGCGAAAGCGTGATCGCCGATATCACTGCAATGCCCTACGATCCGCAAACCTTGTCGTATTGCCGCAAATACGAAACGGCGCATTCGCTTGCCTTCGTCTCCGACAAAACCTTCGACAGCGCTGTGCCCACGCTGGGTTTATGGCGGGCCAGCAAGCGTGACAGCTACAGCGCCAAACATGCACACGACGCTACGCTCTTCCTTCCCCACCTGATCCAGGCACGCGAAATCAACCGCCGGCTCAAGCCGAACGTGGCGTCGCCGCCGGTACGCAACAGACTGATGCTGGCAACGCTCGATGGACAACTCTGTTTCACCGACAACGGCGCCATCGGCCTGCTCCAAAGCGAGTGGAAAGAATGGACCCCACCCTTCTTGCCGCCGGCGCTGTTGGCCGGCTTACAGTCTTCGACCGCCAAAATATTCGCGGGCAAAAACATTACGGTTCAGGCCCGCATATGCGAAAACACCCTCTACCTGAATGTCAGCTTGAACCGCAACCAACATGAGCGGCTGACCCCGGCAGAATTGCGCGTAGCGATGCTTGCGGCCCAAGGTTTCCAATACAAGGAGATCGCCAGGCAAATCGTCGTGGCGCCGGCGACGATCCGGAATCAGCTGCATTCCGTCTATCGCAAGCTCGGCGTGTCGAACAAAACCGAACTCGCGGCGGTGCTCACGGAAGGTTCCTAAGCTCGTAGTACATCCGTTCCATGGAATTCCATGATCCCCAGCCTTAGCATGTCGAAAAGCCAACTGCAGCTCCCTTGTGGAGCCACACGGTTTTCCATACAAACGGATCAAAAGGAATTACATGTCCAAATATTTCTTGTCAATGGCGTTGGCCGCGCTGGCACTCGCGGCTTGCAGCCCGAAAGAAAGCAGCGTTCAGTCGCCTCAGGCAGCGCAGCCGGGAACTGCCGGCCAGGCCGCGAACGCCCCGTCCCCCGCAACGGCTGCTGTCGCAAGCACGACGCCGAACGAGCCCAAAGGGCCGGACATGAAGTTGCCAATGGCAAATTACACCCGAATCGACTACGACGACGAGCAAGCAGTATGGCTTACCTATCTCGTCAGCGCGCAGGCAAAGGAAAACACCGGCGACGAGGATCTGCTCAACATGTTCTCGCCCCGCTATTACAACGAGAAGGATGCGTTCAAGAAGCGCGAGCTGGCCGCCAGCGAACTCCCGCGCGTGAAAGCCGTATTCGACCAGTACAAGGCGCAGAAATACTACAGTATGGAAGTCAACCGGCCTGACGCACACCTTGCCGCGATCAGCCCGACCTTGTACCTGAGCAGTCCTTACGATTTCGATGCCAAAAGCTTCCCCGTTTCGCATGGGAGCTGTTTGAAGGACATGACGCATTTCAACCGCCAGCAAGCCGGCATCGTCTTCGAGCTGATGTCCCCCGGCCTATGCCAGATCAAGGTCGAGAACCTGGAACTCGCGAAGAAGATCGAAGAACTCCGGGTGCGCAACCGTCTCGAACTCCACAGCGTCGTCCACTTCTATGTCCGTCAAGTGGATGGCAATACCGCGAAAGCGGTCGTGACGCGGGTTCATTACGACGTGTACGACAAATCGGCCCCGATCAGGATCGGCAATCCCCTGGTCAGCGTGGATGCCTGATATTCCCCCACCGAGACGGTACGAAACATGAACGACAAAAACTTCCGGAGGACCGGGTGTTCTCCGCGTGCGACGCGCGGCCATATACTGGCTGCCTGCATGCTGGCGCTGCTCACCCACGTCCCCCACGAGGCCCGCGCCCAGGATGGAAAACTCACCATCGGCAACTTGTTGAGTGGCCTGAAGCGTGCTGTCGACAAGCCCGAGGTGGCGCCCGCCCCGGCGGCGGAAACCGCCGCTTCCCAGGCCGCCAAGCCTGGAAGCGACGATGCGCTGCCTGCCTATACGAAGCTGATCCAGGAACTCGCCGCCCGCAATGAATTACCCGAGCACGAATGGCGGCGTACTTACCTGATCGACCGCCCCACCGTTCAGGCTTACACGACGACCTCAATTCCGGGCATGTATTCCTTGCGCATGGTTCGGCCGGACGATCCCAAGGAAGCGGAGCAATGGGCACGCAATATGGGACTTCTGTTCGAATGGCAGCCGATGGTGTTTTTCCCATCCGATGGCAGCGGTTTCTATGTGCGAAAGACGCAATTCGGCAAGGGAAGCGCAGACTGGATCGTCTACGACAAGAACAGGGGCGGATTCAAATATGGAGAAGACAGCCGGCCGTACATCCAGCAGATGCTGACAAACATGGACACGACGGGCCTCCCTGCGGTCGGCAAGGGAAAGCCGACCTTCATCCTGTACACCAGCCCATCCTGCCCGTATTCGCTCAAGGTTGAACCGCTGCTGGAAAAGTCCGGCATGTCCTATCGCGTCTTCCCGACCATGACCATCAATCCGGGTGACGACCTGCCGGAGGTCCACAGGATTTTCTGCGCCGACGACAAGCTTGGCGCATGGAAGAAAGCCTTGACCAGGAAATCGTCGGGATCGCGCGAGCGGACCCGCGACGGCAACTGGTGGTGCAGCCCGACGACCATGCCGGTATTCACCCTGCGCGATCTCGACTTCGTGTTCGGCCAGGGTTATTCGACGCCGTCCTTTTATTTCGCCGACGGCAGCGTCATCAGCGGGGCGGACCAGATGGACGCCGTCAAAAAGAAATCGCAGGAAATGCAGGCCCGGAATCTGTATTTCAAGTAAGCACTCAACGGACAACTAAGGATGACCATGATGAAGAAAATCCCGGCAGTCTTTGCGGCGGCCTTGCTCACCGCCTGCAGCAACGGCCCCTCCGAAAGCGATATGAACGCGGCCGTCAAGAAATCCATCGAAACCAGTAACCGTCAGATGTCGGCCATTGGGTTCGGGACCGCATTCGCGTCGGAAGTGCCGCAAGTCAAAAAGATAGGATGCAAGGACGATGGACAGAATGCTCATCGCTGCGACATCGAAGTCATCGGCAAGGCCGGCAAAAACGTCGTCTCCGCGCGCTTTGTAAAAGGCAGCGACGGCTGGATGATCATGCAATGAACGTCGAATTATTCTAAATAAAAGGAAAGACATGGAAAACGCAGCAATCAGCGGACCCTATCGCGGCGACAAGACGCTGGCGATCCTCGTGCATATCGGCGGCATCTTCTTCAGCTGGCTCGCGCCACTCGTCATTTACCTGATCAAGAAGGGCGAGAACGATGACTTCATTACGGATAACGCGCGCGAAGCGCTGAATTTCCAGTTGACGCTGCTATTGGCCTACGTCATCTGCTTCGTGTTGTCTTTCATCCTGATCGGCCTGTTCCTGTTCTGGATCGTGATGCTCTCCAATCTGATCCTCGGGATCCTTGCTTCCATCAAGGCCAGCAATGGCATCGCCTACCGCTATCCGATGACGATCCGCTTCGTCAAATAAGCTCGCCTCTTCGGCTGGGGACGGGGATTCGCCGTCCCCAGCCGCGCCCGTTCAATCCGGGCGCGTCTTCCTTTCCAGGGATTGCTACACTATCCATGCGGATAGCTGCCTGTGCTATCCTTTGCGCCTTCCATTCCCCAGCAATACCCGCCGGACAGCCGGCGCAGCAATCTTTGCCATGAAAAAAACTCTCTACGGTATTCCGAACTGCGACACCGTCAAGAAAGCGCGCACCTGGCTGGCCGACCATGGCCAGGACGTCGAGTTCCATGATTTCAAGAAGCAGGGCCTGTCCCGCGAAACCGTGACCGGCTGGCTCGAACAGGCCGACTGGGAGACCCTGGTCAACCGCAAGGGCACGACCTGGCGCAAGCTGTCCGACGAGCGCCGCGCGCAAGTCGTCGACAAGGCCAGCGCACTCGAGCTGATGCTGGAGAATCCCTCGGTCGTCAAGCGCCCGGTCCTGGCCGGCGCCGGGCCGCTGATGGTCGGTTTCTCGGCCGACCGGTACGAGCAGACTTTCGGGGACTGGCCGGCATGAAGACTTCGCGCACCCTGCAGCTGACCGAGGAGCTGATCGCCCTCGATTCGATCACCCCGCAGGACAAGGGCTGCCAGCAGAAGTTGAAAGAACTGCTGGCCCCGCTCGGCTTTCACTGCGAGACGATCGAGTCGAACGGCGTCACCAACCTGTGGGCGCGCAGGGGCGCGGCGTCGCCGGTATTCGTGTTCGCCGGCCACACCGACGTCGTCCCGTCCGGTCCGACCGAGCAATGGCAATCCCAGCCCTTCACGCCGACCCGCCGCGACGGCAAGCTGTACGGCCGCGGCGCATCGGACATGAAGACCTCGATCGCCGCGATGGTGGTCGCCGTCGAGGAATTCGTCGAGGCGCATCCCGGCCATGCCGGCTCGATCGCCTTCCTGATCACCAGCGACGAGGAAGGCCCGGCCGTGGACGGCACCGTGGTGGTCTGCGAGCTGCTGGAAGAGCGCGGCGAGACCCTGGATTACTGCCTGGTCGGCGAGCCGACCTCCAGCCACGTGCTGGGCGACATGATCAAGAACGGCCGCCGCGGCTCGCTGTCGGGCTGCCTGGTGGTCAAGGGCGTGCAGGGCCACATCGCCTATCCCCACCTGGCGCGCAACCCGATCCACCTGGCGGCGCCGGCGCTGGCCGAACTCGCGGCGGAAAAATGGGACGACGGTAACGAATACTTTCCGCCAACCAGCTGGCAGGTCTCGAACATCCACGCCGGCACCGGCGCCAACAACGTCATCCCGGGCGAGCTGAAAGTCGACTTCAACTTCCGCTTCTCGACCGCCAGCACGGCGGACGGCCTGGAAGCGCGCGTGCACGCGATCCTCGACCGCCATGGCCTGGACTACGACCTGAAGTGGACCCTGTCCGGCGAGCCCTTCCTGACGCCGAAGGGCACGCTGTCCGATGCAATCTGCGGCGCCATCAAGCATGAGCTGGGCGTGAGCACCGAATTGTCGACCACCGGCGGGACCTCCGACGGGCGCTTCATCGCCCGCATCTGCCCCCAGGTGATAGAATTCGGTCCACCGAACGCCAGCATCCACAAGATCGACGAGCACATCGAACTGCGCTACATCGATCCGCTCAAGAACATCTATCGCCGCACGCTGGAAGCGCTGCTGGCGCCCTCGCCGTCCGCGGCGTAACCGACTCTCTGCGAGATCATCCACATGGCCATGACCACGCCCAATTTCTGCACGCCGCGCGACCTGCTGCGCTACGCAGTCACCCGCTTCAACACCGCCAAGCTGTTCTTCGGCCATGGCAGCGCCGAGGCCCTCGACGAAGCCGCCTACCTGATCCTGCACACCCTGAAGCTCCCGCTGGACAAGCTCGAGCCTTTCCTCGACGCGCGCCTGTTACAAGAGGAGGTGCTGCAGGTGCTGGCCGTGATCGAGCGCCGCGTCAGCGAGCGCGTGCCGGCCGCCTACATCACCAACGAGGCCTGGCTGGGCAGCTATAACTTCTACGTCGACGAGCGCGTGCTGGTGCCGCGTTCCTTCATCGCCGAGCTGATCCCGAACCAGTTCAGCCCCTGGGTGCAGGATCCGGACAGCGTCGAGAACGTGCTCGAGCTGTGCACCGGTTCCGGCTGCCTGGCGATCATGCTGGCCGACGCCTTCCCGAACGCCCTGGTCGACGCGGTCGACATCTCGAAGGACGCGCTGGCCGTGGCCGAGCGTAACATCCGCGACTACAAACTGATCGGCCGCGTGAACCCGATCGAGTCCGACCTGTACGAGAACGTGCCGTTCAAGAAGTACGACCTGATCATCACCAACCCGCCCTACGTGAACAGCGATTCGATGGGCAAGCTGCCGCCGGAATACCTGCGCGAGCCGCAGATCGCCCTGGCCGGCGGCGAGGACGGCATGGACCTGGTGCGCAAGATCGTCGACGGCGCCGCCGAACGCCTGACGCCGGAAGGCGTACTGGTGGTCGAGATCGGCAACGAGCGCGACTATGCGGAAGCGGCCTTCGGCCACCTGGGTCTGACCTGGCTGACCACCAGCCAGGGGGATGATGCGGTGTTCCTGCTGACTGCCGAGCAGCTGGCACAATAATTTCGACCCTGTACGCTAGCACCGTCATCCCGTGACCAACGTCGCCCCCGCGAAGGCGGGGGCCCAAGTTCGCAGCGAACCATAAAACTTGGGTTCCCGCCTTCGCGGGAACGACGCTCTACCACTTAGTTCCCATGATCCGATTCTCCAACGTCAGTCTCATGCGCGGCACCAAGCCGCTGCTGGAAGACGCCGACCTCACCCTCAACCCCGGCGACAAGATCGGCCTGATCGGCGCGAACGGCGCCGGCAAATCCAGCCTGTTCGCCATGCTGCGCGGCGAGCTGCATCCGGACCAGGGCGCGATCGACTTCCCGCAGCGCTGGCGCATGGCCTACGTGGCCCAGGAGACGCCGGCGCTGGACCGTCCGGCCATCGAATACGCGATCGACGGCGACGCCAACCTGCGCACCCTGCAGGCCGAACTCGATCGCCTGGAAGCGATGCCGCACAGCCACGACAACGGCATCGCGATCGGCAACCTGCACTCGGCGCTGGCCGACGCCGACGCCTACACGGTGCAGTCGCGCGCCGAACAGCTGCTGCTCGGCCTGGGCTTCTCGCTGGCGCAGATGCAGCAGCCGGTGGCCAGCTTCTCGGGCGGCTGGCGGATGCGCCTGAACCTGGCGCAGGCCCTGATGTGCCCCTCCGACCTGCTGCTGCTGGATGAGCCGACCAACCACCTGGACCTGGACGCCATCATCTGGCTCGAGGACTGGCTGAAGCGCTACCAGGGCACCTTGATCATCATTTCCCACGACCGCGACTTCCTCGACGAGATCGTCAACGTGGTTGTGCACATCGACGAGCGCAAGCTGAAGCGCTACTCCGGCAACTACTCGGCCTTCGAGCGCCAGCGCGCCGCCCACATGGTGCTGGCCCAGGCGGCCTTTGAGAAGCAGCAGCGCACCCGCGCCCACCTGCAGTCCTTCGTCGACCGTTTCAAGGCCAAGGCCACCAAGGCGCGCCAGGCCCAGAGCCGCATGAAGGCGCTGGCCAAGATGGAAGAACTGGCGCCGCTGCGCGCCGCCGCCGAGTTCTCGTTCGAGTTCCGCGACCCCGTGTCGGCGCCGAATCCGCTGCTGGTGATGGAAGACGTCGACGCCGGCTACCCGATCCTCGACGGCCACGGCGACAAGGTCGGCGGCAAGACCATCGTCCAGCGCGTGACTTTCTCGCTGCAGACCGGCCAGCGCATCGGCCTGCTGGGCGTGAACGGCGCCGGCAAATCCACGCTCATCAAGACCATCGCCAACGAACTGGCGCCGCTCGCCGGCACCGCGACCCTCGGCAAGGGCCTGGTGATCGGCTACTTCGCCCAGCACCAGGTCGAGATGCTGCGCCATGACGAGTCGCCGCTGTGGCACCTGCAAAAGATTGCGCCGACCACGCGCGAGCAGGAGCTGCGCAACTTCCTGGGCGGCTTCAACTTCCCGGGCGACATGGTGACCAGCCCGATCAAGCCCTTCTCCGGCGGCGAAAAGGCGCGCCTGGCGCTGGCGCTGATCGTGTGGCAGCGCCCCAACCTGCTGCTGCTGGACGAACCGACCAACCACCTCGACCTCGAGACGCGCGAGGCGCTGACCCTGGCGCTGGCCCAGTTCGAAGGCACGCTGGTGGTGGTCTCCCACGACCGCCACCTGCTGCGCGCCACCACCGAGGAATTCATCATCGTCGCCGACGGCCGCCTGCAGCCCTTCGACGGCGACCTGGACGACTACAAGGACTGGCTGTTCAAGACCAAGCTGGCCAAAGGCAATGAGACGACCCCTCTGCCGGCGAAGGACGACAAGCCGGCCGCCGCGCCGGCCGTGGTGCCCGCCGTCGACCGCAGGGAACAGAAGCGCCTGGAAGCCGAGGAGCGCCAGCGCCTGGCCGCCCTGAAGAAGCCGATCGAGAACCGCATCAAGCGACTGGAAGAGCAGATGGCCAAGCTGAACGCGCGCAAGTCGGAGATCGACGCGCGCCTGCTGGAGCCTTCGATCTACGAGGCGGACAAGAAGGATGAGCTGAAGACCTTGGTGGCGGACCAGGCGTTCGTGGTGCGCGATCTGGGGTCGCTGGAGGAGGAGTGGCTGGAGTTGCAGGAGCAGCTGGAGGCCTTGGCGGCTTAAGCTGGCTTACGAACCTTCGTTCCCGCGGTAACGACCGCAAACGTTCAGGCCACCTGCCGCGCCGCCGGCCTCGTCACCGACATCAACTTCTCGATATCCACCAGAATCAGCCGCCGTCCCCCTGCCTGCCCCAGTCCGAGCAGGTAGTCCGGCCGCGCGCCGTCCGGCGCTGGCGCCGGCAGCGGCGCGACCTGTTCCGGCACCAGGGTGACGACGCCGGTCACGCCATCCACCACCATCCCCATCACGCAGCTGCTCAGCCTGAGGATGATCACGTCGGTCATCGGGTCCGGCGCGTCCGGCGCGGTGCCGCAGGCCACGCGCATGTCGACCAGGGGGATGATCACGCCGCGCGAGACGGCCACACCGCCGATGATCTCGCCGCTCGCGGCGAAGCGCTCGAGCGCCTTGAGCACACGAAGTTCCTGCACCCTGGCGAAGTCGATGCCGTATTCTAGTCCGCCGAGCGTGAAGCTCAGGAACTGAGCCGCTTGGGAACCGCGAGAAGTCGTCGTGTCATGCATGGCGCGTCCTTTCTTCAAGATTGTCATGCTAAGGCGGACGCCTCATTTCACCTTGAGTACAGTCAACTTTTCCTGAAAGCAAAAGCAAGCTTGCTTTCGCCGGGCCCGCCCGTACAATGTCCGCCCATGTGCGCAAGCGAAACGAAGAGGAATTGACATGTACCGGTGGCTGCGACGCCTGATTTCCGGCTCACCCGCGCCCGCGCGGCCCGGGCCCGCCCCTGCGCACTCCTCCATCCCCGACCCCGTACCGGCAGCGCCGCCTGCGGCCGCTGCGCCGACTGCCGCAGCCGCTGCCGTCACCGCGGCGGATGCAGGGGCGCGGCCGGCCGGTCCGCCGGTGCCGTTCGAGCTGCTCGACCGCGTCGGCGGCGCCTGGAACGCCTGGCTGTACGAGCGTCCCGACGAGGGCGGGCTGGAACTGAATCCCCAGGAAGCGCAGGTGCTGGAGACCCTGGCCGGCATCCTGTCCTCGCAGCAGTCGGGCGCCGCGCTGGTGCGCCGCATGCCGGGCCTGATCCCGCAGCTGCTGCAAAGCCTGCGCAGCGAGAATTTTTCCGGTAGCGCGCTGTCGCGCACCATTTCCTCCGACGTGGTGCTGGTGGCGGCCGTGATCCGCCTCGCCAACAGCTGCTACCAGGGCACCGGCGCCACCGTCACCAGCGTCGAGCAGGCCGTGATCCTGATCGGCCAGGAAGGCCTGCGCCAGCTGATCACGACGGTCGCCTTCCGCCCCATCATCGACGTCCATTCCGGCTTCTACGTGCGGCGCCTGGCGCCGATCCTGTGGGAGCACTCGGAGCGCTGCGCGATGGCGGCGCGCAAGCTGGCGCCCAGCCTCGGCATCGAAGCCTTCGACGCCTTCCTGGCCGCCCTGCTGCAAAACGTCGGGCTGACGGTGGCGCTGCGCAGCATGGACCAGGCGACCAAGGGCGAAGCGCTGCTCGGCTCCGGCGTGTTCTGGGCCCAGCTGGGCGGCGACACGCGCCGCCTGAGCGTCAACATCGCGCGCGAATGGAACTTCCCGGACAGCGTGGTGCGCGCGCTGGACGAACAGGGCGGCCTGCGCAAAGGGTCGGTGATGTCGCCGCTGGGGCGCTTGCTGATGCTGAGCGATTACCTGGGCAAGGTGAGGATGCTGGTCGAGCAGGGGGTGGTGGAGGATGGCGATGCCGCGCTGTTTGCGGGGCTGCCTGGGGATGCGGCGGGGTGTTACGAGTTGCTGGCTAAAACACGCGGCGCCTGAACGCCATCCCCTCGAAAGCGGGGATGGCGGATCAAAGCTTACGGCTTGACGGAACCATCCGTCTTCGCCAGCTCCCGGTTCTGCTCATCCAGCCAGGCCTTCAGCGGCGCAAAATAATCCAGCATCGCCGTCGCATCCATCTTGTCTTCGCCGGTCACGGCCTTCAGCGCTTCCGGCCATGGCTTGCTCTTGCCCATCTCCAGCATTTGCTGGAACTTCGCGCCGGCCTTCTTGTTGCCGTAGACCGAGCAGCGGTTCAGCGGACCGGTGTAGCCGGCTTCGCGGCACAGCGCGCGGTGGAACTGGAACTGCAGGATGGCGGCCAGGAAGTAGCGCGCGTACGGGGTGTCGCTGGCGACGTGGAACTTGGCGCCGGCGTCGAAGCCGTTGGCGGCGATCGGGGCCGGGCGCGACACGCCCTGGTACTGCTCCTTCAGCGCCCACCAGGCCTTGTCATAGTCGGCCGGTTTCACCTGGCCGGCGTACACCTGCCAGCGCCACTTGTCGACCAGGTAGCCGAAGGGCAGGAAGGCGACCTTCTGCAGCGCGGTGTACAGCAGCGGGCCGATATCCTGGGACGGATCCGGTTCGCTCTTCATCAGTCCGATCTGCTTCAGGTAGGCCGGGGTGATCGACAGCGCCACGGTGTCGCCGATGGCTTCGTGGAAGCCGTCGTTGGCGCCGTTCTTGAACATCGGCGACTGCGCGCTGTAGGCCAGGTCGTAGTACAGGTGGCCCAGCTCGTGGTGGATGGTGCGGAAGTCCTCGGCGGTCGGGGTGATGCACATCTTCACGCGCACGTCGTCCTTGCCGTCCAGGTCCCAGGCCGAGGCGTGGCACACGACTTCACGGTCGCGCGGCTTGGTCAGCAGCGAGCGCTCCCAGAAGGTGG
Organism: Massilia sp. 01N417; assembly: GCF_056399645.1. NCBI lineage: Bacteria > Pseudomonadati > Pseudomonadota > Betaproteobacteria > Burkholderiales > Oxalobacteraceae > Massilia > Massilia sp. 01N417. Next base: position 25,743 of record NZ_JBFTRS010000030.1, read on the forward strand.
CCGGCAGCTGGCGCATGCCGAGCGAGGTGTAGAAGCCCTCGGCGTAGCGGGTCATCGCCACGGCGTCGGTCTTGCGCTCTTCCAGCAGCGCGGTCAGGTCTTCGCCGCCCTCCTTCGTGGCGGGCTTCAGCAGCGGGTACAGGTTGTCCCAGGTCTGGGCCCACATATTGCCCAGCAGGTGGGCCGGAATCGGGCCATTCTGCGGCACGCTTGACGCGCCGTAGGCCTGGCGCAGCTTGTAGCGGGTGTAGGTATGCAGCGAATCGTAGAGCGGCTTGACCTGCTGCCACAGGCGCTCCATCTCGGCCGAGAAGGCTTCCGGGCTCATGTCGTAGCCCGAGCGCCACAGCGCGCCGGTGTCGGCATAGCCCATCGTACGGGCGCCCTTGTTCGACAGCTCGACATACTTCGCGTAGTCGTCCTTGTAGGCCGGCGATTGCGCATGCCAGCCGAGCCAGACTTCCTTCAGGCGGTTCGGATCGTGGCTGGTGGCCAGCACCTTTTCCAGTTCGCCGAGCGGCATGCAGGCCGGCGCGGCGGCACCGGCGGCGGCCGGCGGGCAGTACTTGGCCGAGCCATAGGCGCCGGTCATGTGGGCCGCCAGGCGGGCGTAGGCGCCGCGGTCGGCGGCGTCCGGCAGCATCAGGGTCTGCTGCAGCAGCATCAACTTGCGCGCGCTGGCTTCGGGCAGCTTCAGGTCCTTGTAGCGGCGCGCCTTGAGGGCGGTTTCGCCGCTCAGGGTCAGGAAGCCTTCGTTGGCCTGGGCCGTCATCGCCTGGGTGTCGAGCGTGATGAAATTCTCGGCCACCCACTCGGCGCGCTGGGCGTCCAGGCCGAGCTGCTCGAGCTTCTCTTCGGCGTCCTTGATGAAGCGCTCCGCCTCGGCGACCGTCGGCTTGCCCTGGGCTTTCGCAGGCGCGGCCTTGGCGGCGGCTGCGTTGGCGCCGGCCGGCAGCGCCAGTACGGCGCCCGCCACCAGGGTCGCGATCAGGCTGCGGCGGCATGTCGTATGCATGGTTTTCAAGCTGTCTCCTCTGTGCTCTCTGTTCTCTCGGGATTCGTCAGGCCGTCGCGGCCTGCTCGCTGCTCCACGCGAAGCTGCCCTGCGCGCCGGAGAACAGCAGCTCCCCGGACTGCGGCCCGCGCAGGCGCGCCTTGATGTCGCGCGGGGCAATGATATACGGACTGCCGGACGCCGGGCTGAATCCGAGCACGCGTACCAGGGTATCGCCCTGCACCCGGTGCACGGTAACGGCGGCGGCGCAGGCGGCATCGCAGCGCTGGCGCTCGAGGTCGGCCAGCACCTTGCGGCCCTGCTCCAGGTCCGCATCCAGCGGCTTGATCCTGGCGGACACCTCGCCGATCGCCTTCAGCGCCGGCGCCACGTCGTGGGCCATGCGCTGGAACTGGCGCGCCTGCTCGGGGGTGAGGCTGATCTCGTTCTTGCGCAGGCGCGAGGCCAGCATCAGGTAGCGGCGCACGTCCGGCTGTGCGGTCAGCGCATCCATCTGCGCCTTGTGCCGGGCCGCCAGCTGCTCGAACTGCGCCAGCCGCGCGCCCACCGCCGCGATCACTTCCTCGACCTGGGCGCCTTCCGGCAGCAGCACGTAGACCAGCATCTCGCCCTGCTTGCGCGGCATCGCGAATTCGACCGTCACGCGGCGGCCGGCAATCGCGCTGCCCTCGGCCTGGCCGATGTGCACCTCGTCGCCGATCACCTCGCAGTTGACCGCATGCGCGATCGTGACGCGGGTGCCGGACACCACGCAGTTCTCGGCGCGCTCCAGCACCACCGCGCCGTCCTCGGCCTGCAGCACGGCGCCGGACGCCACGCCGCACACGCGGATGTCGCCGCGCCGGTTGTGGGCGCTGCCGCCCACCAGGTTGGCATGCAGCAGGATGGTGCCGCCGCGCGAGACCAGGTTCCCGAACACGTCGGCATGCACCGTGATGCTCTCGCCCTCGATGACGCGCTTTTCCTGGACCTCGCCGAATTCCTCGTAATCGCCCGTCAGCTGCAGGTTGCCGGTGGTCTTGGCGCTGACGCCGTCGCGGCTGACGATCTTGGCGCCCACCGAGATCCGGCTGGTCGAGGAGTCGACGGTCAGGAAGCCGGCCTGCTGCGAAACCAGGAATTCGCCTTCCTTCAGGCGCTCGACCCCGGTGCCCTCGCCTGCATATTCGCCGAGGTCGAGGTCGCGCCCGGGCTTGGCCGCCAGTTGCGAACCCGCCATCTCGAAGCCGGGCCTGCCTTCGGTGAGCGGGATCTTCTGCAGCAGGCGCACGCCGGGCTGGATCTGGGGGAAGCGGTTCTGGAAGCTGCCCAGGTCGAGTTTCCCGTTGGGCAGCTGGCGCGGCGCGTCGTTGCGGTGGATGTCATCGGAGACTTCGGCGATGCGGGCATCCTCGCCCGCCACCGGTTCGAGGCGGCGCGCCACGGTGATGCGATCGGCTTTGCCGCTGGCGATGGCGGTGCGCACGGCGTCGAGGTCGACGCCGAAGCGAATGCCCTTGAGCCAGATGTCGGCGACGAACTCGTCGAGATCCAGGCGGGCCGGCATGCCGGGACCGTCGGGGTCGGCGGGATCGGGCAGCCAGACCGGTTCGAAATAGTATTCGGCGCGTCCGCCGCCGATCTTCACCGAGCGGTAGAGTTCGCGGCGGGCGGGATCGAAAGGCAGGATGTCGGCGGCGATGCGGGCCTGGGCCGCCCCGTCCGCCGCTGTCGGCAGCGCGGGGCCGTGGTCGAACAAGGCCTTGAGCAGGACCGGGTAGTCGATACCGGAAAGATAGTGGCCGCCGCGAAAGATGCTGTCGATGGCGGCGACCAGGGTCGTGCCGAGCACGGCGGGATCGGCGTAGACGCCGTCATGGCGCTTGGCGATGCAGTGCTCGGGGCAGGTGGCGGCAAAGCGGGCCGCCTGTGCTTGCGCCGGCGCTGCGGCAGGATCCGTAGGCACTTGATACTCCCAGTCCAGGTTACCTACCCCGGCAAGGCTTGGGCCGGGGTATAGACTGGGTAGCGTATCACGTTGCAGACGCTAAATAAACATCTGGCAACCTAGATTGCATCAAAGAAACAAACCGGCGCGACGCCATCAACGCCGGGGCGGGTACAGGTCCATGCCGGCTTCGTTGATCTGGCGCCGCAGGTCGCGCCGTTCGTCGGGCGTCATGCGGGGGCTGCGGCGCGACTCGCGCTGCTCCTGCTGGAACTGCTGTTGCTGCTGCTGCTGTTGCTGCTGGTATTGCTGCTGCAGGCGGCGCTGTTCCTCGTAGGCGCGGACATCGTAGCGCGGATCGCGGTCCTGCGAGATATGCCCGCGGCCGGACTGCTGCATCGACGGGTCGTCGCGGCGGTCGCCATACTGCTGGGCGAACGCGGTCCCGGCGCCGCCTATGACCAGGGCGCACGCCAGCGCACTGCGAAGCGCGCAGCGGGCGATCCGCCCTGCCTTCGTTCCTGCGTAGTGGTGAGTGACGCTGTTCATGGTGTGCCTCTTCCGCGATGCCAAGTAAGGGGATAAGCTGTGATTCAGATTCGGTTTCAGTTTCAGTTTCGACGTGAGGCCAGTTTATGTGGATTCCCCTGGCGGTATAAGGCTAAATGGGTAAAGTTTGTAACACAATGTAATGCCTCAGCAATAACTCCCGTCCGCTAAGCCATATGAAGTTACCATAGCGACATTAATCTGACAAATCCTGACAGACTCATGAATGCAACTACCCCGAATAACGGAGGCCAGAACAGCGGCCATTCCGCGAAGATCATGGTGGTCGACGACGACGTGCGCCTGCGCGACCTGCTGCGCCGTTACCTGACCGAACAGGGCTTCCAGGTCGTGACCGCGGAGAGCGCGCCGGCCATGAACAAGCTGTGGCTGCGCGAGCGCTACGACCTGCTGGTGCTGGACCTGATGCTGCCCGGCGAGGACGGCCTGTCGATCTGCCGCCGCCTGCGCGGCGCCGGCGACCAGACTCCGATCATCATGCTGACCGCCAAGGGCGAAGACGTGGACCGCATCGTCGGCCTCGAGATGGGCGCCGACGACTACCTGCCGAAGCCCTTCAATCCGCGCGAACTGGTGGCCCGCATCAACGCGGTCCTGCGCCGCAAGGGCCCGGACGAGATCCCCGGCGCGCCGTCCGAGACCCCGCAAACCTTCGAGTTCGGCGACTTCGTGCTCGACCTCGGCACCCGCACGCTCAAGAAGAACGGCGAGACCGTGCCGCTGACCACCGGCGAATTCTCGGTGCTGAAGGTGTTCGCCCGCCATGCGCGCCAGCCGCTGTCGCGCGAGAAGCTGATGGAACTGGCGCGCGGCCGCGAGTACGAAGTGTTCGACCGCTCGCTCGACGTCCAGATCTCGCGCCTGCGCAAGCTGATCGAACCGGATCCGTCCAGCCCGCTGTACATCCAGACCGTGTGGGGCCTGGGCTACGTGTTCATCCCCGAAGGCCAGCCGCGCTAAGTGTCCCAGGCGATGTTCGAAAGACCCCGCGCGCGCCTGCTCGGCCGCATGAAGAGCGGCCTGTTCTGGCGCACCTTCCTGCTGCTGTCCTTCCTGACCACGCTGTCGATGGCATCGTGGATCGGGATGATCAACGTATTCCAGCGCGGCCCGCAGGCCGAGCAGACCGCCGAACTGCTGGTCTCGGTGGTCACCCTCACCAAGGCGGCGCTGACCCACTCGGCGCCCGACCTGCGGCGCGAACTGCTGTTCGAGCTGGTGTCCAACGAAGGCATCCGCATCCTCACGCTGGAACCGGACGACAAGGTCGAGCCGCCGCCCTCGAACGCGCTGATGCCCGAGATCGCCGCCATGGTGCGCGAGCGCCTCGGCAAGGACACCCGCTTCTCGCGCAAGGTGAACGACATGCCGGGCTTCTGGGTCAGCTTCGACATCGACGGCGACAAATACTGGCTGATGCTGGAACGCGACCGCCTGGCCGGCCTCACGCGCGTGCAGTGGCTGGGCTGGGCCACCGTGGTGGGCGCCCTGTCGCTGCTGGGCGCGGCCCTGATCTCGACCCTGATCAACCGGCCGCTGGCGCGCCTGACCGCGGCCGCGCGCGCGATCGCCCAGGGCAAGCGCCCCGCCGCCCTGCCTGAAAAAGGCTCGAAGGAGATCATCGAGGCCAACCGCAGCTTCAACCAGATGGTCGACGACCTGCAGCAGCTCGAGAAGGACCGCGCGATCATCCTGGCCGGCATCTCGCACGACCTGCGCACGCCGCTGGCGCGCATGCAGCTGGAGGTCGAGATGGCCAACCTGTCGCAGGAAGCGCGCGACGGCATGCAGTCCGACATCGCGCAGATGGACGCCATCATCGGCCAGTTCCTCGACTTCGCGCGCCCGACCGAGACCGCCACCTTCGTGCCGGTCGACCTGTCCGAGCTGCTGGAAGACTGCGCCCACACGGCCGACCGCCTGCCGGACGTGCGCACCGCCACCTCCATCGAGCCGGGCATCCGCGTGCCGGCCAACGCCACCGACCTGCGGCGCGTGATCAACAACGTGATCGAGAACGCCCGCCGCTACGGCAAGACACCGGGAAGCGAGGTCACCGAGATCGACATCGCCTGCCACGTGAAGATGACGGGCCATGGCCGCCGCGCCGTGGTCGAGATCGGCGACCGGGGCGTCGGCGTGCCGGACGACCAGATCCAGCAGCTCATGCGCCCCTTCACCCGCCTGGACAGCGCGCGCGGCCAGGCCAATGGCGCCGGCCTCGGCCTGGCGATCGTCGAGCGCGTGATCAGCCGCCACAACGCCGAGCTGCTGGTGCGCAACCGCGAAGGCGGCGGGCTGGTGCTGCAGTTTGCCTTCCCGCTGGCGGCCTGACCCTCCGCTATACTGTCGCCTTTCGATCCAACCGAACGAAGGGCTGACAGACATGACCGACACCCAACTCCAGTACGCCGACGTCGAACAGGCGGCCGCCCGCATCGCCGGCGCGGCCCACCGCACCCCGGTGCTGAGCTCGCGCACCGCCGACGCGATGACCGGCGCGCAGCTGTTCTTCAAGGCCGAGAACTTCCAGCGCATGGGCGCCTTCAAGTTCCGCGGCGCCTGCAACGCCATCGCGAAATTCAGCGAGGCGCAGCGCCAGGCCGGCGTGCTGACCTTCTCGTCCGGTAACCACGCGCAGGCGATCGCCCTGTCGGCGAAACTGGCCGGGATCCGCGCCACCATCATCATGCCGAAGGACGCGCCGGAGCTGAAGGTGCGCGCCACCCAGGGCTATGGCGGCGAAGTCATCTTCTACGACCGCTATACCGAGAACCGCGAAGAGATCGGCGCCCGCCTGGCGAAGGAGCGCGGCATGACCCTGATTCCGCCCTACGACCATCCGGACGTGATCGCCGGCCAGGGCACCGCCGCCAAGGAATTGTTCGACGAGGTCGGCGAACTGGACCTGCTGCTGGTGCCGCTGGGCGGCGGCGGCCTGCTGGCCGGCAGTGCGCTGGCGGCCTCGAAGCTGTCGCCGACTTGCAAGGTGATCGGCGTCGAACCGGAAGCCGGCAACGACGGCCAGCAGTCGCTGCGCAGCGGGCAGATCGTCGACATCGGCGTGCCGCAGACCATCGCCGACGGCGCCCAGACCAGCCACCTCGGCCAGCACAACTTCGCCGTGATCCGGAAGCTGGTGTCGGACATCGTCACCGTCAGCGATGCCCAGCTGGTCGAGACCATGAAGTTCTTCGCCGAGCGCATGAAGACCATCGTCGAGCCGACCGGCTGCCTCGCCGCGGCCGCGGCCCTCCATGGCGTGGTGCCGGTGGCCGGCAAGAAGGTCGGCATCCTGATCAGCGGCGGCAACGTCGACCTGGCGCGCTTCGCCAAGCTGGTCGCCGCCTGATTTGCGCGCGTACATGCAGGGCAAACGCGAGGAACAGGCGGTAAAAGCGCCTGTAATCGTGGCTTAGAAAACAACGCCGCCCCGCTATTCTTCTTCCCAATTTGTCATCCACAAAAAGGGAAGAAGATGTTCTCAGGGTTTATCCACCTCTCGCCAGGAGCAGTCATGATTGCGATGGCGATCTCGTTCGCGCTGACCACCGCCGCGAGCGAACTGTACCTGCACCGCTCGCGCACGCACCGGGCCATCACCTTCCATCCGCTGCTGTGCCAGTTCTTCCGGATGTGGATGTTCCTTACCACCTTCGGCCTGACCACCAAGGCCTGGGTGGCCGTGCACCGCAAGCACCACGCCAAGACCGACACCGCCGAGGATCCCCACAGCCCGATCGTGCACGGCCTTTGGGCCATCCTGACCAAGGGCGTGCTCTTCTACCGCAAGGCGGCCCTGAATCCGGAAGTGATCAAGACCTACGGCGTCGGCATCAAGGACGACTGGATGGACACCCACCTCTACACCAGGCACCGCATGAAGGGCGCCTGGTTCTTCCTGCTGGCCGAGATGGCGCTGTTCGGCATCGAGCACGGCTTCTATATCTGGCTGTTCCAGCTGTCGGTATCGCCGATCTGGGCCGCCGGTTTCGTGAACAGCTTTTTCCACGTGGTCGGCTACCGCAACTTCGAGACGCGTGAGCATTCGCGCAATTTCTTCCCGATCGGCATCATCTTCTGGGGCGCGGAACTGCACAACAACCACCACGCCTACCCGGGCTCGGCAAAGACCTCGATGCGCTGGTGGGAATTCGATGCCGGCTGGCTGGCAATCCGGGTGCTGGCCTTGTTCCGCCTGGTGACGATCAACCGCGTCGAGAACGGCATCGTCGAACAGGGTGCTGCGGCCGACCTCCCGGGTACCGGCTTGCAGGCCTGAACACGTTAAGCCGCGCACAGTCGGGCTGGCTTCGGAAGCGTAGAGTGAACCTGCAGCATCACTCTTACAAGGAGGCCACAATGAAAAACTTGCACAAGCTTCTGATCGCCAGCCTGATCGCCGGTTCCGTCGGCAGCATCGCCGTCCCGGCGGTCGCCGATACCGTCATCATCCGCGAAGCCCCGCCGCCACCGCGCGCCGAGCGCACTCCGCCGCCGCGCCGCGGCCATGTGTGGGCGCCGGGCCACTGGGAATACCGCCGCGGCCATTACGTCTGGGTGCGCGGCACCTGGCTGCGCGAACGCCACGGCTATGCCTACAACGCCCCGACCTGGGTGCAGCGCGACGGCAGCTGGGTGATGGAGCGTGGCGGCTGGCGCCGTGGCGACCGTGACGGCGACGGCGTACCGAACCGCGTCGACGACCATCCCAACAACCCGAACCGCAGGTAAGGCCGCGCCGGCGCCTGGCGCCGGCAACGCACCTAGTCCGGAGCCGTGGCAAGGCTGACGGTGAACACGCTGCCCTTGCCCGGTCCCTGGCTGTAGGCGGAGACGGTGCCGCCGTGCAGGACGACGATATTGTGCACCAGGGCCAGGCCGATGCCCAGTCCGCCCTGGATCGGCCCCGGCATGCGCTCTGCCCGCGTGAACAGCTCGAACACATGGGGCAGCAGCCTGGGCTCGATGCCGACACCGTCGTCGCGCACGGCGATGCGCACCGCCGGCGCCTGCCGCGTGACCGACAGCAGGATCCTGCCGCCGGGCGGCGTGTACCTGATCGCATTGTCCAGCAGGCTGGCCAGCACCTGGACCAGGCGCCTGGCGTCGCCGATCACGGCCGGGCCGCGTCCCGGACCCTCCTCCTCCTGCTCCACCACCAGCGCATGGCCGCGCGCCTCGGCCGCCGGCCGCACCTGTTCGACCGCGGCGGCAACGATGCCGGCCACCTCGACCCTTGAGCGTTCCAGCTGGATCTGGCCGCGCGTGACCCGCGACACGTCCAGCAGGTCGTCGACCAGGGCCCCCAGGTGCAGCACTTGGCGGCCGATCTCTTCGCCGGCCGCGAGTACCCGCGCATCGGCGGCGTGCGCCGACTGCAGCGTCTCCATCGCCTTCGAGATCGGCGCCAGGGGATGGCGCAGCTCCTGCGCCAGCATCGCCAGGAACTCGTCCTTGCGCCGGTCCTGCTCCTGCAGCGAGCCATACAGGCCCGCATTCTCGAAGCCGTTGGCGGCGATCGACGCCAGCTGCGCCAGGACGGCTTCGTCTTCTTCGGTGAACCCGCCCTGCTTGTCCCAGGCCTCGATCAGGCCCATGTTGCGGCCCTTGCGGTCGACCAGGGGCACGGCCAGGCGGGCGCGCATCGGCGCCGGCTCGGCGCCGTCGTCGGCGCGCGAGACCGCCTTGACGGCCTGGCGCACATGCGGTCCTTCGCTCAGCGCCACCCCGGCATGGCGCACGCCGAGGATCTGGCGCACCTCTTCCACCAGCGCGCCGGCGATATCCGTCGAGGACAGTGCGGTGTGCAGGGTGCGCGAGGCCCGCGCCAGCTTGGCCAGCAGCGCGGAGTTGCGCTTCTCGAGGTCCAGGCGCCGGGCCAGTTCCGCCAGCGCCATGACCTTCTCGTGGATGTCGGTATTGGCGCCGATCCATTCGCGCACCGCGCCGTTCGCGTCCAGGATCGGCACGCTCTTCACCGCGGTCCAGCGCCAGGCGCCGTCGGCCCGGCGGACCCGGTACTCGGTCGCGAACTCGGTGCGCGAGGCCACGCTGGCCTGCCACAGCTCGCGGGCGCGCTCGCGGTCGTCGGGGTGGATCGCGGCCAGCCAGCCGAAGTCCCGTCCTTCTTCATAAGACTGGCCGGTGAAGGCGCGCCACGAGGGCGAGTCTTCGCGCACCCGGCCGTCCGGCGCACCGGTCCAGACGATCTGCGAGGTCGCCATCACCAGCGAACGGAAGCGCTCCTCGCGCAGGCGCAGCGCGGTTTCTGCCTCCACCTGCTCGGTGATGTCTTCGTGCATCAGCATGACTTCGACCACCGTGCCGCGCTCGTCGATGATCGGATGGGCGCGCGCCCGGATCCAGCGCACGTGCGCCACCCCGCCCAGCAGCGCGGTGTCGAAGCGGATCGGCGGAATCTCGACCGACTCGCCGGCCAGGGCGCGCCGCAGATAGGCGGTGACGCCGCTCGCGACCAGCTGCGGATCGGTCAGCACATTGAGCGCCCCGCTGAGGAAAAGCTCCTTCAGCGGCGAGCCTTCGTGGATCTGGAACAGCGTTTCCCAGGCCTTGTTGACGCCCAGCGTCCTGCCGTCCGGCGCCAGGATCTGGATGCTGACCGGGGCCTGCTGGAACAGCCCCTGGAAGCGCTGCTCCTGGCTGGCCCCCGGCCCGGGGCCGGGACCGGCACCGGCACCGGCACCGGACGATGCCGCGGAACCGAAGTCGTTTTGCATGTCGATTTACCCGATGGCGTCGAGAGTGACCGTGAACACGCTGCCCAGGCCGGGCCCTTCGCTATGGGCGGCGACCGTGCCGCCGTGCAGGCCGACGATGTTGCGGACCAGGGCCAGGCCGATCCCCAGGCCGCCCTGGGCGCGGTCCGGCGTGCGTTCGGCCTGGGTGAAGAGCCCGAACACTTGCGGCAGCAGCCTGGCGTCGATACCGATGCCGTTGTCGCGGATGGCGATCGCCACCCTGCCCTCGCCGCAGCCGACCGAGAGCGCGATGCGGCCGCCGCGCGGCGTGTACTTGGCCGCATTGTTCAGCAGGTTGACGATCACCTGGACCAGGCGGTTGGCGTCGCCGGTCACGGCGGCGCCGGGCGGCACCTCGCCGATCGCGAGCGCATGTTCGCGCGCCTCGAACTGGGGCCGGGCCTGCTCGACGGCGCTGGCGACGATGGCGCCGACCTCGACCCGCTCCTGCTCCAGCTGGATCAGGCCGCGGGTCACGCGCGAGACGTCCAGCAGGTCGTCGACCAGCGAGGTCATATGGCGCACCTGGCGGCCGATCACTTCGCTCGCCCTGGCGACCCGCTCCTCGCCGGCGTGGCCGAGCTTGAGCATCTCCGCCGCCGCCGCGATCGGCGCCAGCGGGTTGCGCAGCTCGTGCGCCAGCATGGCCAGGAATTCGTCCTTGCGCCGGTCCTGCTCCTGCAGCGAGGCGACCAGGCGCGCGTTCTCGAAGCCGGTCGCCGCGATCGCGGCAAGCTGCACCAGGATGGCTTCGTCCTCGGCCGTGAATTCGCCCTCGGCCTTGTCCGATGCCTGGATCACGCCGATATTCTTCCCCTGGCGGTCGATCAGCGGCACCGCCAGCCAGCCGCGCATCGGCGGGTGCTGCGCCGCATGCGCACCGAAGCCCTTCCACAGCGGGTGCGCCAGCAGCTGCTCCTGGGTCAGGCGCATCGTCCGGTTGCTGCGGCAGACTTCGGCGTAGATCCCGCTGCCGTCCGGCGCCGCGTCGTAGCTGCGGTAGCGCGCATACTTGTCGGACAGCGACACCGCATTGATCGCCTGCGCCAGGTTCACGCCGTCGTTCAGCGACACCACCGCCTGGTGCACCTCGAGGATGGCGCGCACTTCTTCCACCAGCGCCTCGGCGATGGCCTTGTCCGACAGCGCCGAATGCAGGATGCGGGTGGCCCGGGCGACCCTGGCCAGCAGGGCCGAGTTGCGCTTTTCGCGCTCCAGCCGTTGGGCCAGCTCGGCCTGGGCCATGACCATGTCGTGGATGTCGGTGTTGGCGCCGATCCATTCGCGCACGGCGCCGTCCTCATCGGTGACCGGCGCACCCCGCACCGCCGTCCAGCGGTAGCCGCCGTCGGCGCGGCGCAGCCGGTACTCGGCCTCGAACACGGAGCGCCGCGCCACGCAGTGCAGCCACAGGCGCTCGATGCGCTCGCGGTCGTCCGGGTGCAGTGCATCGAGCCAGCCGAGCGCCTTCCACTCGTCACAGGACTGGCCGGTGAAGGCGCGCCAGGAGGGCGAATCCTCGAGCACGCGGCCGTCCGCCGAGGTGGTCCAGACGATCTGCGAGGTCGCCATCACCAGCGAACGGAAGCGCTCCTCGCGCAGGCGCAGGGCGCGCTCGGCCTCGACCCGGTCGGTGATGTCTTCGTGCATCAGCAGCACGTCGAGCACGGCGCCGCTGTCGTCCTTGATTGGATGGGCACGCGCCGTCACCCAGCGCGCATGCTGGGCGCCGCCCTCGAGCTGGCCGACGTCGTAGCGGATCGCCGGGATCTCGACCGACTCGCCCGCCAGCGCCCGCCGCAGATAGGTATGGACGCCCTTGGCGACCAGCTGCGGATCGGTCAGCACGTTGTACTCCCCGAGCACGAAGCGCTTCAGCTCCGAGCCTTCGTGGATCTGCCACAGCGCTTCCCAGGCCTTGTTGACGCGCAAGGTGTGGCCGTCGGGCGCGAGGATCTGCAGGCTGACCGGGGCCTGCCGGAACAGTTCGCGAAAGCGCAATTCCTGGCTGGCGGCGTCGTCGGGGGTGGTCGGCATGTCGGCGCAGTCGAAAAACGTGGTGATATCAATCGGGCATGATGTCATAGTTTCCCGCTGAGCGCACGCGGGATGCTTGTCAAAGCAACATTCGTTTACGGTGAGTCAGCGTACAGAGAACGGCGGGCGCGGCGCGCAGGATGGGAACCAAGGTAAAGGAGAACATCATGAAGCGTCCAGTTACACTGCTGAGCATCGTTGCCGCTGCCGCCTGCGCGGCATCGATGGCAACCCCGGCCGCGCTGGCCGGCAACGAGATCGTCAAATGCGTCGACGCGGGCGGCCACGTGACCCTGACCGACCAGCCCTGCGACGCCGGCAGCGCCACCGTGAGGCTGTCGGGCGAAACGCCGCTGCCGCAGCGCCACGTGCTGCCGGCCACCGAGCTGCGCCATGAAGGATGGAAACGGCCGCAGGAGCCCAAGGCGGCCCCGCTGTCGCGCGACGTCGCCACCCTGAAGGCGGCGCGCCGCATGCTGATGCTGCAGGAAGCCCGCCCGCGCCTGGCCGGCCTGAATTGAAGCGGCCTGGTGGACCTTAGTGCAGGTCGCGTAACTGCGCGAAGTCGCTGAGCTCCGGCTCGTTGGCCGACGCGCCCAGCGTGCGCACCAGCTGCAGCACATCTTCGCTCTTGATGAAGCTCGCCGACGAGCTGGCCGCCAGCAGTTTCTCGGGCGGCTGCGAACGCGCGATCGCGTAGCCCTGCACGTAGTCGACGCCGATCTCGGCCAGGGTGCGCACCGTCTCCGCATCTTCCGCCCACTCGGCGATCGTCTTCATGCCCAGGTTCACCGCCAGGCTGACGATGGCCTCGACGATGGCGACGTTGGCCGGGTGCGCATTGATGTTGACGATGAAGTTGCCGTCGATCTTCAGCACGTCGGCCGGAAGTTCCTTCAGGTAGGAGAAGGAGGTATAGCCGGCGCCGAAGTCGTCCAGCGCCACCTTCACGCCGAAGGCCCGCACCTGGTCGATGAAGCGGCGCGTGTTGTCGAGGTCGTGCAGGGCCACGCTTTCCGTGATCTCCATGCACAGGCGCCCCGCCACATGCTCGTAGCGCGACAGGATCTCGAGCGTGTCCTGGACGAAGCGCTCGTCGTTGAGCGAGGCACCCGACAGGTTCATGCAGACGAAACGCGTGTTGCGCAGCGAGTCCACGTGCTCCTCGATCCAGGCCAGGGTGCTCGACAGCACCCAGCGGTCGATCACGCCGGCGCGTCCGCTTTTCTCCGCGGCGGCGATCAGCGGGCCGGCCGGCGACACCCGTCCATCCTCCTCGCGCATGCGCAGCAGCACCTCGAAGTTCAGCGATTCGTGCGGCGAATGCAGCGACATGATCGGCTGCATCTCCAGGAACATGCCTTCGGTGGCGTTCGGGCCGTTCAGGCGCGCCACCAGGTTCAGTTCGGCCTCGCGCTCGTGGAAGGCGGAGGAACCGCGCTTGTACACCACCAGCCCTTCGCTGTTGCCGTCCTTGGCTTCGCGGCAGGCGCGGTCGGCGGTGGAGATCGCATCCTTGATCTCCATGCCCGGCGCCACTTCGATCAGGCCCACCGAGCCGCGCACGTGGAAGGCCTTGTCGCCCACGCGGTAGGGCGAGCCGCCGATGCGGTCGACGATGCTGCGGCAGATCAGCGACGCCATCGAGATCGCCGTGTCCGGCATCACGATCACGAATTCGTCGCCGCCCACGCGGCCGACCTGCTGGTTGCCGGCCAGGGTCATCGAGACCCGGTCGCACACCTGCTTGAGGACTTCGTCGCCGGCGGCGTGGCCGAACAGGTCGTTGATCAGCTTGAAGCGGTCGAGGTCGAGGTAGGCCAGGGTCAGCGGACGGCCCGGCGCCGTGGTCGCGGCGACCGTCTCGAACATCTTCTCCAGCCCGCGACGGTTGTAGACCTTGGTCAGCGGGTCGTTGTTGGCCATGAAGCGCAGCTGTTCGGTGGCCTTGGTCTTTTCGGTGATGTCCTCGAGCACGCCTTCGATGCGGCCGTGCGCCAGGGTGGCGCGCACCAGGAAGCGGCGCTCGCCCTCGCGCGGGTCGATCTCGAGTTCGACGCTGAGCTGGGACTGCACCTGCTCGCGCAGGTAGCTCCAGCTGGCGTCACTGAAGAACTGCTGCCAGCGGGTGCGGCCCACCACCACGGCTTCGCAGTCGAGCATGCGCAGCAGGGCCGGATTGGCGGACAGGAAGCCGCCGTACTGGTCGAGCGTGAACAGGCCCACCGGCATCGCTTCGTACGCGTGTTCGAGTTCGGCCTGGGCCGCGATCCGCTTCTTGGTCTCGAGGCGCATCTGCTCGGCGATGGCCAGCGCCGCCAGCAGGCTGGAGGCCAGCGCCGCGGTCACGCTGTTGACCAGGCCCAGCATCTCGCGCACGCCGAGCGCGGCGGCGACCACTTCGGCCAGGCCGGACAGGAAGGTCACGGCAAACGAGGCCGCGAACCACATCGCCACCCGCGCCTGGTCGCGCAGCATCAGGTTGATCAGCCCGGCCGTCATCAGGGTCAGGCCGGACGAGGCCACCACCCACATCGCCGGCAGGTAGTAAGCGAAAGGCAGCACCAGCGAGAGCGGCAGCAGCGCCAGGGCCAGCCATTGCATCAGGCGCAGCGGCCTGGCGAAGCGGGACTTCGCGAGGTCGGCGCCGAACAGCGTCATGTACAGCGTCAGGGTCGAGATCGAGTACAGCGCCGTGGTCACCGCCTTGCTCGGCACCAGCCAGCTGGCCGGCAGCGTCTGGCCCAGCCACTGGATGTCCCAGCCGGCCGAGATCGCGCCCACGCGCAGGTTGAGGATCAGCCAGGCCGCGAACTCGAGGTAGAGCAGCTGGCGGTTGATCAGCGCGGTGATCAGGATGAACAGGCTCAGCACGATCATGCCGCCGTCCAGCAGGCCGGACTTGCGGTGGAACTGCTGGATCGACAGGGTCATCTCGCTGGCCGGCCACTGCACGGCGCTCAGGCGCGCCGGTCCGGAAAAGCTGGCGCGGCACAGCACTTCGGCCGGCGTGGACGGCGTGCGCAGCACGAAGCCCGCCTTGGCGGCCGTCATCGCCCCGCTCGCCCCCTCGTGCGATGCGCTGCCGAGCGACACCAGGGTCGCCGCATCCCAGCAGCTGACGTCGACCGCGTGGCGCGACGGGAATTCAACCACATGCGGTCCGCCGGGTATGTCCCGGGTCCGCAGGGCAAACCAGACCGGCGCTTCGGACAGGTGGGTTTCGTAGCGGTCGGTGGCCGGCGCATGCGCCAGTTCGCGCAGCGCACTGGCCGGATCGAGCCGGGCGCCGGCATCGCTGAGCACCCGCAGCGGCAGGGTGACGTCGCCGCTGGCGACGTAATGGCTATTCCAGGAAGCGTAGGCGACGACCGAGACCAGCAGCACGCCCAGCGGCACGAGGTAGACCGACAGCAGGCGCAGTACGGCCTGCAGTAGACGGTCGAAGACTCCGGACACCGGTATTCGTGCTGGACTGGAGGGCTGTGGCATAAATTGTATCGATCGGACAGGCAGGCGCCGGCATGCTGATGCCGGCGCATGAAATTTCCGTAAGGATACATCCTGCCGATGATACGGTCATGGAATATTTTGCTCGGACTACGCGAACTGGGGCATCTGCATCGGCATGGCCGCACGCGGTGCAGGCCGTGTGGTTGCAAAACCACGTTGCGGGGTCACGGTGCCGATGTCGATGTCCGGGTGGTGGGTCTCGCGGAAGAACTTCAGCAGCGGATGGTTGGCGGCGCGCCAGCGTTCCTCGGCGGTGGCGATCTCGAAAGCCATCACGCGGTGCGGGATGTTTCCGGTGTTACGCAGCGGGACCATTTCCTTGTCGCCGAAGACATCCGTGAACAGCAGTTGTTCGTACTGGCGGTCGACCGGGCTGCGGCCGGCGACGACGGCGAATTCGGTGCCACTTAATTCCCAGTAATCGAAAAATGCTTTCATCAGTGCAACTTTGACCATATGGCCGATACGGCCCTCGCCCACGCCCAGGCGTTCCACTTCGCACAGGGCGCGGCCCTGCAGCCAGTCGGGCAGCTGCACCGATTCCTCGAGATGCAGCGGACGGAAGACATTGGTCTGCAGGCGCGCGGTGCCGATCGGCGAGCCGTCCAGCTTGGACTCGGCCAGCAGCACGACGGTATCTTCTTCGTAATCGCAGGCTTCCGGCACGCTCAGGGTGCGGGCAAACTCGGGAACGTGGCGCGCATAGGCGGCCTGGCGAATGCGGACTGCCTTGCGCAGGCCGTCCTCGGTCTCGACACGGCGGACGGTGAACGGCAGGCGTTCGATCTTCATGCCTGCCCGCGGATGCACGGCGGACACGGCGGCGGGGATGCGCATTTCCATGACAGGATTCCTTGATTGGCTAGATAACGGTTTTTCGTTTTGACCATTATCAATCGTTCAAAAAAATCCTAAGCCTTGAGGAAAGGCGCTTTTTACCCCCTTTTCATGCATTCCCGCACATCCGTTCGATTCATGGTCAGGCTTGCATGAAGCGGGCCGTGCCGGCCACGCGGATCGAGCTGCCGGGCGCATCCCCGATATCCGCATGGAGGCGCGAGCGCATGCCCATGTCCTCGCCCTGCACCACGTCGATCGCGCCGCCGTGCGGCCAGCCGAGGTCGCGCAGGTAGCCGGCCAGGGCCGCGGTGCCGGCGCCGGTGGCCGGGTCTTCGTAGACGCCGCCGACGGCGAAGGGGTTACGGGTATGGAACAGGCGCGCGCTCTCGGCCCACACCAGCACGATGGTGACCAGGCCGTGGGCCTGCATCAGCGCGCGGCCGGCCTCGAGCTCGTAGCGCATCGCCGACAGCAGGTCGCGGCTGGCCAGGCCCAGCACCAGGTGGTCGTTGCCGGCATGGGCCAGGCCGGACGCAATGCGCGGGTCGAGGTCGGCCTCGCTGTAGCCGAACAGCTCGAGCGCGGCGGCCACCAGCTGCGGGTCGGCGGGCTGGCTGCGAGTCGGCGGCGACTGCAGCGCCGCGGCCACCATTGGGCCCTCGCGCCGGCCTTCGACCGTGATCCCGGCCTGGTTCAGGGCCAGCGGATAGACGCCGTCGCCGAACTCGCGCGCCAGCGCTGCGCCGAGGGCGATGGTGGCGTGGCCGCAGAACGGCACCTCGGCCGCCGGCGAGAAGTAGCGCACGCGGAAACCCTCGCCGCCCTCTTCCCTCACCGCGAAGGCGGTTTCCGAGAAACCCACTTCATGCGCCAGGCGCTGCATCTCGGCGTCCGGCGGCATGGCCGCGCCGATCCAGACGCCGGCCGGGTTCCCGCCCTCCTCGCCGTCGGAAAAGGCGGCAATGCGCAGCACCTGGGTGGACGATGGTCTCATGGGCTCTCCTCGAACTGGTTGAAAGAAGAATAATGATAAGGCCGGCTTGACGGCGGCGCCGGGCCGGCCTATATTTAGACATCCATCTAATTAGAAAAGAATCGAATATGACGGGCAAGCTCACCGCCGCGTTCAAGGCCATCGCCGATCCGACCAGGCGCGAAATCCTGCACCTGCTACGCAAGGAAGAGATGACGGCCGGCGACGTCGCCGCCCACTTCGACATGACCAAGCCGACCATGTCGCACCACTTCGCGGTGCTGAAGGATGCCGGCCTGGTCAGCAGCCGGCGCGAAGGCCAGACCATCTGGTACGCGCTGAACACGACCGTCCTGGAAGACGTGCTGTCCTGGACGATGGACATGGCGCGCGGCGGCGCGCGCGATTGACATAAAGGGAGACAAGAATGACGAAGAAGCGCTTTCTGTGGTGGTCGATTCCGGTGCTCGTGCTGGTGCTGGCGGCGACCGCGCTGGTCTACCGCGACCTGCCGGACATCATCCCCATCCACTGGAACGCGGCCGGCGAAGCCAACGGCTACGGCGCGCGCATCACCATCTTCCTGCTGCCCCTCATCACGGGCTTGATGATGCTGCTGTGGCCGGTCCTGCCGACGGTCTCGCCGGACAAATTCCGGGTCGAGGGCTTCAGCGATACCTGGTGGTTCAGCGGCCTGGTGATGGTCGCCCTGCTCGCCTATGTGCAGGGCGTGCAGCTGGCGGTGCTGGCGCACGGCGCACTGGACATCGGCCGCGCCCTGCTCGGCGGCATCGGCATCGCCTTCGTCCTGCTGGGGAATGTACTGGGCAAGGTGAAGCGCAATTTCTGGCTCGGCGTGCGCACGCCGTGGACCCTGGCCAGTGACCGGGTCTGGTATTCGACCCACCGGCTGGCCGGCAAGACCATGGTGACGGGCGGCCTGGTGGTACTGGCCGCCGCGCTGGCCGGCTTGCCGCCGTATGTGTCAACCGCCGCGCTGCTGGCGGGGGCGCTGGTGCCGGTGGTTTACTCGCTGGTGTATTACAAGCGGCTGGAGCGGGCCGGCGGCGCGTGAGCGTGGGCACGGCGTGCCCACCCTACCGAACCCGTAGGGTGGGCTCTCCGAGCCCACGATCGCAAACGGATCAGAACCCCGGCGGACGCTCGCCCGCCACACCCGCCGCCTTCTCCAGCGCCAGTCCGACCCGCCCGATCGTGCCCTCATCGAACAGGCGTCCGATCAGGGTCACGCCATGCGGCACGCGGCGCGGCGGCGAGAAGGTCGGCAGCGGCTGCGCCGGATTCGGCGCCCAGTCGCTGCGCGCCTGCTCCACCATGACCGAACCGGTACGCAGGGTCAGCGAAGGGTGGCCGGTGAAGTTCGAGATCGTCAGCATTTCGTCGCGCAGCGAAGGCACCAGCAGCAGATCGACCTGGCTGAAGATGCGCGCCATCTCCAGCGCCACCTTCCTGCGCATGCGGTCGGCCTGCACGAAGTCCACCGCCGACAGGAAGCGCGCCTCGCGGAACAGGTTGGGCCAGGCGTCCGGCACCTGGGCTTTCAGCTGGTCGACGCGATGGTCCAGCGTGATCTCCTCGAAGGCCGCCGCCGCTTCGGCGAACAGCACCGCGTTCAGCGACTGATACGGCCAGTCGGGCAAGCTCACCGGCACCGGGTTCAGGCCCAGCTTCTTCAGGTTCTCCAGCGCGGCGCGGTCGACGTCGGTGGCCGGCGCCTCCTTCATCCAGCCGGCAAAATAGCCGACCTTCAGGCCCGCCACCTTCGCGTTCGCGTCGTAGTCCAGCTTCGCGGGCACGCCGGCGACGTCGCCGGGGTCGGTGCCGGAGATCGCCTTCAGCACCAGCATCGCATCCTCGACGCTGCGCGTCATCGGTCCCAGCTTGTCGAGCGACCAGCACAGGGTCATGGCGCCGGTGCGCGGCACCCGGCCAAAGGTCGGGCGCAGTCCGGTGACGCCGCAGCGCATCGACGGGCTGACGATGCTGCCGCCGGTCTCGCTGCCGATCGAGAACGCGACCAGCGCGGCGGCGGTGGCCGCGCCCGGACCGGCGCTGGAGCCCGAAGCGCCCTCCTCCAGCAGCCATGGATTCATGGTCTGGCCGCCGAACCAGACGTCGTTCAGCGCCAGCGCGCCCAGGCTCAGCTTCGCGATCAGCACGGCGCCGGCGGCATCCAGCCTGGCCACCACGGCCGAGTCCTCGGCCGGCACGCGGTCGCGATTGAATTCCGCGCCCCAGGTGGTGCGGATGCCTTTCGTGTCCAGCAGGTCCTTTACCCCGTACGGGATGCCGTGCAGCGGGCCGCGGTATCTGCCGGCGGCGATCTCCCTGTCGGCCTGGCGGGCGCGCGCCAGCGCATGCTCTTCGGTCAAGGTAATCACGCTGCGCAGCTTGGCATCAATGCGCTTGATGCGGTCCAGGTAGATGCGGGTCAGGCGCTCCGACGTCAGCGCGCGCGTTTCGATCCAGCGCGAGAGCTTCGTGACCGGGGCGTAGGCGATGTCCTCGTCGTTCTTCGGCAGCGGGCCGGCATCGGCGCGGCTGCGCACGAAGCGCTCGCGCACCGGACCGGCGGGTGCGCCCACGGCGGTCGCCGGGGCCCAGACCGTGGCCGGGACGACGCTGTCCTCGATCGCCAGCTTGCGCGGACCGGTGCGCCGTTCCATCGTCGAGGCCAGCGACACCCGCCAGCTGCCGGCCGCCATCTGGCGTTCGGCGGGCGTCATCGACACCTGCATCAGCTTTTCGGCTTCGGCAAAGGTGGCGGGCGTGACCTCCGGGCCGACCGCCGGGGTGGCGCCGAAGGTCGGCGGCGCGCCGGGGGTATCGGCCACTTGCGGGACGGGTTCGGCACCGGCGGCGCCGGCGACGGCGAGCAGGCCGAGCGGCGCATTGATCAGGAACTGGCGGCGTTGTGTCATGACTCCTCTGCGGGTTGGGTGACGGACGTATCCGTCGATCCTAACCGATGCTCGCGAGTAGAACAACGAGTGCGCCGCAGCGGATCAAAGGCGCCCGAAAACGAGGCTGGCGTTCACGCCGCCGAAGCCGAAGCCATTCGATATCGCGTACGCCGTATCTATCCCGCGCGCCGCGCCGGCGACGATGTCTACCCCGTCCGCCGCCGGGTCGGGCCGGGCCAGGTTCAAGGTCGGCGGCGCCAGCTGGTCGCGCAGCGCCAGCACGGTGAAGATCGCCTCCACGCCGCCGGCTGCGCCCAGCAGGTGGCCGGTGGCCGACTTGGTCGCCGAGACGGCCGGGCCGCGGTCCGCTCCGAATACGGCCCTGATCGCGGCAAGCTCGCTGGCGTCGCCTGCCGGGGTCGAAGTCGCATGGGCGTTCAGGTGCCCGATGCTGGCCGGGGCGATGCCCGCCTGGCGGATCGCGGCCTGCATGGCGCGCCGTCCGCCGGCGCCGTCATCCGGCGGCGAGGTCATGTGATAAGCGTCGGCGCTGGTGCCATAGCCGAGCAGTTCGGCGATCGGCACGGCACCGCGCCGCAAGGCATGCCCGAGTTCTTCGATGACCAGGATGCCCGCACCCTCGCCCATGACGAAGCCGTCCCGCTCCAGGTCGAAGGGCCGCGAGGCCGCCGCGGGATCGTCGTTGAAGCCGGTCGACACCGCCCTGGCGGCGGCGAAGGCAGCCAGGCTGACGCGGTCGATGCAGGCCTCGGTCCCGCCGCAGACGGCGATATCGGCCTCGCCGGCCCTGATCAGGCGCGCGGCGTCGCCGATGGCCTGGGCGCCGGCGGCGCAGGCGGTGACGGGCGCGCCGATGGGCCCGCGCAAACCGTGGCGGATCGAAATCTGCCCGGCCGCCATATTCGCCAGGAAGTTCGGCACGGTGAAGGGAGACAGGCGCTTCGGCCCGCGCGCGTCGAGGGTGCGCACCGCGTCCGTGATCGTGCCGAAGCCGCCGACGGCGGACGCCACGATGGTGGCCGTCCGTTCGCGCTCCTCGTCCGTCGCGGGGCGCCAGCCGGCCTGCGCCAGCGCCTCGCCGGCCGCTGCCAGGGCGAACAGGCTGAAGCGGTCCATCTTCTTCAGGTCGCGGGCCTCGGCCACCAGGCCGGCGTCGAATCCCCATGGCCGCTCCGGCGCCAGCGCCGGCACGAGCCCGCCGACCTTGGACGGCATCCCGTCCGCCAGCGCCTCGTCCAGGGAAACCAGTCCCGAACGGCCCTGCAGCAGGTGGGTCCAGGCGGTCCCGACCCCACATCCCAGCGGCGATACGATGCCCATGCCGGTCACGACAACGCGTTTCGTAGTCAAAGCGATGCTCCCCATATTGATGAACGATGCGGCCGGCGATGCGCAAAGCACGCCACCGAGCCATCTGCGCAGCCGCGTCGTCCCGTTGAAATGATGAGAAGTATAGGCAAGCGAGCGGGGATTAATTGCCCCGTCACGCCAACTTATATGCAAAGTACGCCATAATCACGGCCATGAACCTGCCCTCGCCAAGCGCCGTCACGGTATCGGCCCGTGTCCTCCACGAGATGCTGCATGCCTTGCGCGGCAGCCGCGGCAAGGACGTGGCCGCACAGGCGCTGGCCAGCGCCGCCATTCCGCGCGCGCTCCTGCACCGGCCCGGCGCGCGCATCACCCGGCAACAATACGGGGCGCTCTACCGCGCGATCGCGGCGACGCTCGACGATGAAATGCTCGGCCTGTGGTCGCGGCCGATCCGGAGCGGCACCCTGAAGTACCTGATGCTCGGCCTGCTCGACGCGCCGACCGTGCTGGTGGCGCTGAACCGCTTCGTCCGTTTCTGGAACCTGCTGCTCGACGACTACCGCCTGCACGTCTCGACCAGGAACGGCACGGTCGGCATCGCCCTGCTGGAACGGACGCCGGAGTCCGAAGTCAAGCCGCTCGGCCATGCGCTGATGATGAAGCTCGTCCACGGCATCGTGTCGTGGCTGCTCGGCCGCGACATCACGCTGCTCCGGGCCGAATTCCGCTTTCCGAAGCCCAGGCATGTCGAGGATTATGTGTTCATGTTTCCCGGCGAAGTCGGCTTCGATGCGGCGGCCACCGGCATTTCGCTCGCCTACCCGGATTGCGCGTCCGCGTTCAAACGCGAGAAGCACGAGCTGTGGGCCTTCCTGAAACGCGCCCCCGAAGACTGGGTATTCCGCCAGGCCGAAGGCGGCACCATCGCCGCGAGGGCGCGCGCCTACCTGGAGCAGACGCTCTCCCGGCCGGCCACGATCGACGGCCTGGCCTCGGCCTTGCATGTGTCCGTGCGTACCCTCAACCGCCGCTTCGCCGAAGAAGGGACGCACTTCCAGCAAGTGAAGGATGGACTGCGGCGCGACGTCGCGGTGCACCGGCTGACGCATTCGAACACGCCGGTGGCGGCGCTGGCCTTCGACCTCGGGTTCGCCGATGCGACAGGTTTTTGCCGCGCCTTCAAGCACTGGACCGGCAGCAGTCCGCTCGAATACCGCAATGGTGCGCGCCAGGGGGAGGTCATTCACTTCCCTGATTTTCCAGCTCCGGATAATGCCGGAAAATCCCTTCCTCGCTGAACGGCAGCCGCCGCTTCGATTTGAGGTAGGCGGCGATCCGCGGCCGCTTCGCCACCCGGTCGCGCAGCGCGCCGAGCAGCGGATAAGCGGCATCGATCCGCGCCATCGTCGCCGGGAAGGCGTAGCGCAGTCCCTCCACCAGCTGGAACAGCGACAGGTCGGCATAGGTGAGCGTGCCGCCGGTCAGGTAGTCCTTCGGCTCCGGCCGCGCAAGGACGCCTTCGAAGTAGTCGAGGAATTTCGGGATGCGCGTCTCGATGAAATCGGCCGAACGGCGCTTCGCTTCCGGACGCTGGTCTTCGTAATACAGGGAACTCGAGATCGGGTGATGGGTGTCGTGGGTCTCGGCGACCAGGTCGGCGATCGTCAGCTGCAGCTGGTGTACCCACAAGCCACCGGCCTCGTCCGTGGGCGCCAGTCCATGGTGCTGGCCCAGGAACAGCAGGATGTTCGCGGTCTGGCCGATGGTCAGCCCGCCCGCCTTCAGGAAGGGCGGCGCGAACGATGGATGATCGGGACCGTCCATCGCCGCCAGCATGCGCGCCATGCCGCCCGGCTCGCGGGCGACGTCGACGTATTCCACCCCGGCTTCCTCCAGCGCCAGCCGCACGAATTCGCCGCGGCCCTGGATCGTCGGCCAGTAAAAAAGTTCGTACACCATGCGACGCTCCTCATCGTATTCGGGATGACTCAATTATTCATTAGGATTTCGATGTTCGGCGCGGCAATCGTGCTAGTCTTGCGACTGGCAACCTCTGCCTGACAAAAAATCAACAAGAGACATCGTGATCACGAATAAGAAAACCCCAGGGATGCGTTATCGAGCGTGGCGATCTTCACCTGCTTAGCATTTTATTTCCGTTGAGCAAGATCACCGTGCCGCGAAAGCCGGTGAGCCAAGATAGAACCACCCCGATAATGAATGCCCGGAGCGCACCATGATTTTCGCTCACCTCACCAAGCACTGGATGGCCCGCCGCAGCCAGTACAGCCTGACCTCCTGGATCCTCTGCATCGCGCGCAGCCTGCGCGTGCTGGCCTATATGCGCGACCATCGCGCCCTGTGCCAGCTCGGCGTCTACCGCAACCACGTCGCGCTGCCGCCGAACGACGACCCCTTCCACCACCTCAGTCACCGCGACTACCTCATCAAGGGCCTGTCCGCGCGGCGCCGCGTGCAGGCGGTCCTGAGCCACTACCGCTTCGAGGAAACCACCTTCAACGACGCCTACAAGCAGGCCGTCTACGGCGACCGCTGCCTGCCGCTGTGGCAGTTCGACGCCGAAGGCAGCAGCTTCATGATCCAGCTCGAAATGGCATCGCGCAGCAATGCCGAGGGCGACCTGACCCTGGCCCTGGTCGCCGACGGCAAATGCCTGCACCGCCTGTCCTTCAGCTGGCTGGAAGGCCACATGCTCGGCGTCGATGTACCGGTGGTGCCCTTCATCGCCCGTAACCAGGGCCGCTGGGTCGATTCCGGCGCCGCCTTTGAAGCCTTCGAGCACGTATTCCCGAACAATTCC
Source organism: Massilia sp. 01N417 (assembly GCF_056399645.1). Taxonomy (NCBI): domain Bacteria; kingdom Pseudomonadati; phylum Pseudomonadota; class Betaproteobacteria; order Burkholderiales; family Oxalobacteraceae; genus Massilia; species Massilia sp. 01N417. The sequence goes on from NZ_JBFTRS010000030.1 coordinate 50,459, forward strand.
CCCAGCTTCTTCTGCTTCGCCGCGATGCAGGGTGTGGCGCAGGCGGTCGGCATCGACCAGGTCGTGGCCATCCGCAGCGAAGACCACATCGCCTACGATCCCGATCCGGAAAAGCACTTCGCCAATGCCTACGACGGCTTCTGGAAGATCCTGGGCGGCGAGGAAATGGCGGGCAAGCAGGGCTACCGGATCGCCCTGCCCTTCTACGTCAAGCCGCTGTCCGAAATGCCGTCCAAGCACCGCAAGCGCGCCGCCCAGCGCCGCGAGCACTGGCGCCTGATCTGCGAATCCGCCCGCACGACCCTGCAGCGCCACCTGCTGCATGCCCGCGCCCACGTCGAGCATGCGGCGCCGGTGCTGGAGCCGGCGCAGGTCTGAACTCCCGCAGCGAACCGCCCGCCAACGCGCTTTTCCCCGCTTGCGCGATAATCCCCCTCCTCTGCAACCCGAGGGGGATTTTTATCTTGCTTAACTTCGACTTCCACAATCCTACCCGCATCCTGTTCGGCGAGAACCAGATCGAGCGCCTGGCGCAGCTGGTCCCGGCCGGCGCGCGCGTGCTGGTGCTGTACGGCGGCGGCAGCATCCGCGCCAACGGCACCTACGACGCGGTGATGGCCGCCCTGGACGGCCACACCATCTTTGAATTCGGCGGCATCGAGCCGAACCCCAGCTACGAGACCCTGGTCGAGGCCATCGCCGTGGTCAAGCGCGAGAACATCGACTTCCTGCTCGCCGTGGGCGGCGGCTCGGTCATCGACGGCACCAAGTTCGTTGCCGCCGGCAGCCTGTTGGATGGCGACCCCTGGACCATCCTCGAACAGCACGCAAAAAACGTGAGCGCGGCCCTGCCCTTCGGCGCGGTGCTGACCCTGACGGCCACCGGCTCCGAGATGAACTCCGGCAGCGTGATCACCAAAAAGGCCACGCAGGAAAAATACGCCTTCATGTCGCGCCTGGTGTTCCCGCAGTTCGCCATCCTCGACCCGACCCGCACCTTTACGCTGCCGGCGCGCCAGGTCGGCAACGGCATCGTCGACGCCTTCGTCCACATCATGGAGCAGTACATGACGGTGCCGGCCGACGCCAAGGTGCAGGACCGCTTTGCCGAGGGCCTGCTGCAGACCCTGGTGGAAGAAGGCCCGCGCGCGCTGGCCGAGCCCGACGACTACGGCGTGCGCGCCAACCTGATGTGGACCGCGACCCTGGCCCTGAACGGCCTGATCGGCGCCGGCGTGCCGCAGGACTGGTCCACCCACATGATCGGCCACGAACTGACCGCGCTGTACGGCCTCGACCATGCGCAGACCCTGGCGCTGGTGCTGCCGGCCATGCTGCGCGAACGCCGCGAGGCCAAGCGGGCAAAGTTATTGCAGTACGCGGCGCGCGTATGGGACCTGCGCGACGGCGACGAAGACGCGCGCATCGAGACGGCCATCGTCCGCACCGAGGACTTCTTCCGCGCGGTCGGCGTGGGTACCCGCTTTGCCGACTATGGCCTCGGCAAGGATGTCGTGCCGGCCGTCGTCGCCGCGCTGGAAGCCCACGGCATGACGCATCTGGGCGAAAGCGGCGAGGTCACGCTGGAGGTGAGCCGCAAGGTGCTCGAGCGCTGCATCTGATGTCGACACACGGCGGGGTGCGGGCACTGCCGTGCACCCCGCTTTGCCCTGGCAGGCGAGACCGTCAGAACGAACATTGCATGCATCGCCTGGGGCTCCCTGCTCTGGAAGCCGCAACCCCTGAAGCTGGCCTCGGGCTGGCACCGCGACGGTCCGTTGCTGCCGCTCGAATTCGTCCGCCAGAGCGACGACGACCCGGAACTGGCGCCCGCCCACATCGACACGGCCTACCGCCGCCTCATCGAAGCCCGCCTGGGCTGGCGACCGTTGCGCGAAGCCTACATAACGCAGAGAAGCTGAGCGCCATCCGGCGAGCATTGCCAGACTCGCCACGCGCGCCCGCATCCGTGCTACACTCGCGCCTTCGCTAGGGGTCCTGGAAGCCGATCTGCTTCCGGGTGAGAGATACCCTTCGTACCTGATCTGGATAATGCCAGCGAAGGAAAGCGCAACGCGGTGCCTGAGATGGCGCCCACTCCAGTTTGCCCTTCCCCAAGCCGGCGCGAAGACGAGCAAACAATGAAACCACAACTGAAGTACCCGATCCTTGCCTGCGCCATCGCGCAAGCATTCTCCCTCAACGTCCACGCCCAGGAACAGAACGGCCAGCCGATCGCCGAAGTGGTCGTGACCGGCACCCGCGCCGGACTGGAACGCGCCGCCGTCGGCGGCTTTTCCGAATCCTCGCTGTGGGAAACCCCGGCCTCGATCAGCGCGATCGGCCGCACCCAGATGCAGGACCTGTCGATCCGCAACACCACCGAGGCCATGCGCTACGACGCCTCGGTCAGCGACGCCTACAACGCGGTCGGCTATGCCGAACAGTTCTCGATCCGCGGCTTTGCCCTCGACAACAACTACAGCTACCGCAAGGACGGCTTCGCGATTCCGGGCGACACCCAGATCCCGCTGGAGAACAAGGAACGGATCGAGGTGCTGAAGGGCCTGGCCGGCCTCACCGCCGGCGTCGCCACCCCGGGCGGCATCGTCAACTACGTCACCAAGCGCCCGACCAATACCCCGCTGCGCTCCGCCACCGTCGAAGTGAGCGAGCGCGGCACCCTGTACGGCACGGTCGACCTGGGCGGACGCTTCGACGACCGCCGCTTCGGCTACCGCATCAATGCCGCCGCCGCCGACCTGCACTCCTATGTGCGCGGCGCCAACGGCGACCGCCAGTTCGTGTCCGGCGCCTTCGACTGGCAGATCAGCCCGGACGCGCTGTTCCAGGTCGACTTCGACTACCAGCACAAGGCCCAGCTCACCGCGCCCGGCTACCAGCTGATCCGCAACGAGGTGCTGCCGTCCGGCGTCTCCGCCAAGCTGCTGCTGAACGACCAGCCCTGGGGCCGCCCGGTCGATACCCGCGACACCAACCTCGGCCTGCGCTTCGAGTACAAGCTGGCGGACTCCTGGCGCGCGACCATCGCCGCCAACAAGCACTGGTTCAAGCGTAACGACTACACCGCCTTCCCCTACGGCTGCAGCAACGAGGGCGAGGGCTACTATCCGGGCTTCTGCTCGAACGGCGACTACGATGTCTACGACTACCAGAGCGTGGGCGAGCGCAAGACGCCGTGGGGCCTGCAGGCGATGCTGCAGGGCCGCTTTGCCACAGGCGGCCTGCGCCACGAGCTGACCGTCGGCGCCTCATATTCGGAGCGCCACGACAGCTTCGGCGACTATGTCTACGACTACGTCGGCTACAGCAATATCTGGCATCCGCTGGACACCCCGCACGCCGGCCCGGACCGTGTCACCGGCCCCGTGTTCGAACGCCGCAGCGACCAGGAGAGCGCGCTGTTCGCCCAGGACATCGTGACCATCACGCCGCAGCTGACCCTGCACGGCGGCCTGCGCCACGTCGAGACCAGGCGCCGCGATTGGGAAGACGACCGTCCGGTCGTGCACACTGCCGGCTACGTGGCCAGCCGCGATTCCTTCCTGCTGCCGAGCGTCGCCCTGGTCTACAACCTGAACCGCGACTGGAACGTCTACGGCTCCGCGAGCCACGGCCTGCAGCATGGCGGCATCGCGCCGATGGAAACCTCGAACGAGAACCAGGTGCTGGAACCGGGCCGCTCGAAGCAGTTCGAACTGGGCGCCAAAGGTTCCGTGCGCGGCGTGAACCTGTCGGCCTCGCTGTTCCAGATCCGCCAGGGCCTGGAATACACGGACCCGAACCGCACCGTGGCCGTGGTCGTCGACGGCGACACCGTCCAGCGCCACCCCTATGTACGCGGCGGCCGCGAGACCCACCGCGGCATCGAGCTGTCGGCGGACGGCAAGCTGGCGTCCAACCTGCAGGCCGGCCTGTCGCTGATGGCCCTGAACACCCTGCAGGACGGCACCGGCGATCCGACCATCGACGGCAAGCGCGTCACCGACGTCCCCAACTTCAAGTCGACCGCCTGGATCGAATACGCCGTGCCGCAAGTGCCCGGCCTGAAGGTCGACGCCAACTGGCAGTATTCGGGCAAGAAGGCCTTCGACGTCGAGAACCGCGTGTTCGTGCCCGACTACCACGTGTTCGGCCTCGGCGCCGCCTACGCCATGAAGCTGGGGGTGACGAAAGTGACGCTGCGCGCTCGCGTCGACAACCTGTTCGACAAGTTCTACTGGCGCGACGTCACGCCGGCGCTGGGCGGCTACCTGCTGCCGGGCGCGCCGCGCACCTTCCGCGTATCGGGGCAGTTCGACTTCTGATTGCGAAGCTCAGGGAGGACCGAGCAGGTCCTCCACCTGGCGCAGCCGCTGCGCCAGGTCTCCCTCCAGCAGCGTGAACCGGATGCCCCGTTCGCGCAGCACCGCCAGCAGGCAGTCGTGGACCTGCTTCCTCACCGCTTCCGATTCGCGCTGCAGGCCGTCCGGCACCCAAGGCAGGTCGAGGCCCGCGACCAGGGTTGCCGCATAGTCGTGCGCGGCCTCCATCTCCAGCAGCTCCACCGGCACCCGGCCCCAGTAGATGCGGCTGTAGACCGCCGTCATCAGCGGCGTGGTGTCGCAGAACAGGAAGCGCCGCGCATCCTTCGATGCGGCCAGGGCATCCTCGCGCTCGCGCTGGGCACGCGCGATCGCGGGCTGGTCGTGCTCGAAGGGCACGCGCTGCTCGGTCTCGACGAACTCGCGCAGGTATTCCGGCACCCACAGCGTGCCGTAGCGCGCCGCCAGCGCCGGCGCCAGGGTCGACTTGCCGGTCGACTCGGCGCCGAGAATCGCGATCCGCGCCGGCAGCGCGCCGCGCGTCATCGCGCCCCCTCGCGCGCCGCACGCGCCCAGGCGCGCAGGCCCAGCACCGCCATGCCCACGAACACCGCGTACAGGATCGCGGTCAGGTGCAGGTCCTTGTAGACGTACAGGCCGACGTAGAGGATGTCGACCACGATCCACACATGCCAGTTCTCGACCTTCTTGCGCGCCGCCAGCAGGGTGCCGAGCAGGCTGCCGGCGGTGAGGAAGCCGTCCATGTGCGGCACGTCGGTGTCGGTGCAAGCATGCAGGAACCACGACAGGATGAAGAAGCCGAGCGCCCATCCGGCCAGCGACCAGATCCAGCCCCTGGCGTCCAGGCGCGTCACCACCAGCGGTTTGTCATCCTCGCCGGTACCGCGCAGCCACTCGTACCAGCCCCAGATTGCGGCGGCGATGAAGACCGCCTGCAGGCCGGCGTCGCCGTACAGGCGGGCCTCGAAGAACACGACGCCATAGGTGGCCGACGACACGATGGCGAACAGCCAGGCCCAGTGGATGCGGCGGATGTTGAGGAGCACCGTGACGATCGAGAGGACGAAGGAGATGAGTTCCAGCGGGGTCGTCGGGAAGCCGAAGAGGGAAAGCGGGTCGTTCATGTGCGGCGCGAAGGGACGGTGTCAGGTCAACAGTCGATTATCGAAGCTGGCGCGCGAATACGCAAGTTACCGTTGCCGGCGGCACGGATCCGCTTCGACTGCCCGGATCCGGACACCCTTGCCCGCGCACGGGCAGAAGCCGGGGCCTGATGGCGCCTTCCGCCCAGTGAACGGGGCCTGGCACGATGCTTGCAATCAAGGATACATCTTCACTCCTTCATCGCAAGCATCCTCATGGACCAAGCCATCGGCATCGACCTGCTCCGCCGCCGCCGCCACTTCCGCCTCGCCACCGGCCTCCTGCTGTGCGCCGGCTTCCTCGCCGCCGCCTGGGGCATCAACCGCGCCRTGCGGCCGGGTGTCTCTGCCGCCGACATCGTGGTGGCCGAGGTGCGGCGCGGCAGCGTCGACAACACCATCAGCGCCGCCGGCGTGGTCATTCCCGTGCACGAGGAAGTCGTGTCCAGCCCCGGCGCCAGCCGCATCGCCAGGGTCCACGCCAAGCCGGGCCAGCAGGTCAGGCAGGGCGAGCTGCTGCTGGAACTGGACGACCGCGAGATCCGCCTGGCGCTGGAAGCCCTGAAGGAGCAGCTGGCGCAGCAGGAAAACAGGATCGTCGTACTCAAGCTCGAGATGGACCAGAAGCTCAAGCAGACCAGGTCCGCCATCGAACTGCTGGAGATCGACCTCCAGTCGAGCCGCGCGCTGCGCGAACGCAACCGCAAGCTGCGCGAAAGCGGCCTGGTGTCGGGCCAGGACCTGCTGACTTCGGAACTGAACGTGCAGCGCAACGAAGTCCAGCTGCGCCAGCAGCACGAGCTGATCGAGGACACGCGGCGCGCCACCGCCAGCGCGATCGCCGCCGCGAATCTGCAAAAGGAGATCCTGCAGAAGCAGATCGCCCGCCAGGACGGTCTGCTTCAGCAAACCAGGGTGAGCGCGCCCTTTTCCGGCATGCTGACCTCACTGGTCGAGGAGGAAGGCGCCAGCGTCGCCGCCGGCCAGCTGGTGGCGCGCGTGTCGGAGCTGAACAACTACCGCGTGGAGGCGACCCTGTCCGACTTCCACGCCCGCCAGCTGGCCGCCGGCCAGCTTGTGCGCGTCGAGCAGAACGGCGAGATCCTGGCCGGCCGCGTGCACACCATCCTGCCCGAGATCCAGAACGGCACCATCAAGCTGCTGGTCGACCTCGAACAGCCGCACAACCCGCACCTGCGCAACAAGATGCGGGTGGACGTCAACGTCGTCACCGCCAGCCGCGCGCATGTGCTGGTGATCGACAACGGCGCCGCCTTCAACGGCAAGGGCCGCCAGCCGGCCTTCGCCGTGCACGAAGGCGCCGCCAATAAAACCTGGATCGAGCTCGGCTCGAGCGACGGCAAGCTGGTCGAAGTCGTGAACGGCGCCCGGCCCGGGGACCGCTTCATCGTGTCCGATACCAGCGCCTTCAAGGACCTGGACAGCATCCGCATTTCGAATTGACCGACAAAACGAGGAGAACAACAATGATCAGCCTGAACAAGGTCAGCAAGACCTACCGCACCGACAAGGTCGAGACCCTGGCCCTGAAAGACATCGACCTGCACGTCAGGGAAGGCGAATTCGTCGCCATGATGGGACCGAGCGGCTGCGGCAAGAGCACACTGCTGAACATCATCGGCCTGCTCGACCGCCCCGGCAAGGGCAGCGTGGAAGTCGGCGGCACCTCGGTCGCGCGCTACGGCGACCGCCAGCTGGCCGGCATGCGCAACCGCACCTTCGGCTTCATCTTTCAGAGCTTCCACCTGATCCCGGACCTGCGCGTGATCGACAACGTCGAACTGCCCCTGCTCTACCGCAGCGGCAGCGGCAGCGAGCGGCGCCGGCTGGCGCGCGAGGCCCTCGAAAAGGTGGGCCTCGGTGCGCGCATGGACCACTACCCGAACCAGCTGTCGGGCGGCCAGCAGCAGCGCGTGGCGATCGCCCGCGCCATCGTCGGCCAGCCGAAAGTGCTGCTGGCCGACGAACCGACCGGTAACCTCGACAGCAAGATGGGCGAGGAAGTCATGGACATCCTGCTCAAGCTGAATGCCGAGGGCACGACCGTGGTGATGGTCACCCACGACGAACGCGAAGCGCGCCGCACCCACCGCATCGTGCGCCTGTTCGACGGCCAACTGGTCACGCCGGAGCACCTCCATGCTGCGTAACTACCTGCTCACCGCCTGGAAGGTCTTCATGCGCCGCAAGCTGTTCACGGCGATCAACCTGGCCTGCATCGTGCTCACCCTGGTGGTGCTGATGGTGATTACCGCCCTGCTGGAGACCACCTTCTGGCCGACCGGTGTCGAAGGCAAGAGCGAGCGCTTCCTGCAGATCTACACCATGCGCAGCATGAGCGCCGACCGCAGCACCATCCGCACCGGCACGCTCGGCTTCAAGACCATCGACAAATACCTGAAGCCCATGCCGGGGGTCGAGCGGGTATCCGCCTTCACCACGCCGGACACGGTTTCGGTCTACCAGGGCGAGCGCGTCAGCGAGCTGCAGATGCGCCGCGTGGACGCCGACTACTGGAAGATCCTCGACTTCAAGGTGCTGGCGGGACGCTTGCCGAACGAGGCCGACGAAGCCGGCGGCCGCCTGGTGGCCGTGATCAACGCCTCCACCGCGCGCAGGCTGTTCGGCGGCGCGCCGCAACAGGCGGTCGACCAGGCCATCAGTGCAGGCGGCCAGCTGTTCCGCGTGATCGGCGTGGTGGAGGATGTCATCCACTTCAATGCCTTTGCCGACATGTGGGCGCCGCTCTCGACCTTCCCGTCGAGCGATTACCAGAACCAGCTCACCGGCTCCTTCGCCGCCATGCTGCTGGCCCGGGACAAAGCCGACCTGCCGCGCATCCAGCAGGAAGTCGCGCGCATCGCCAAGGGCTATGTGGCGGACGACCCGAAGACCTTCGCCACCACGATGTTCTGGGCCGACAGCAAGCTCGACCTCTTCGCCCGCAACCTGCTCGGCGGCGAGATCAACCGCGACGCGGGACAGGATTCCGGCGCCCGCAAGCTGCTGGCATATATCATCGGCGGCATGCTGGTGTTCATGCTGCTGCCGGCCCTGAACCTGGTCAACCTGAACATGGGGCGCATCCTCGAACGCAGCGCCGAGATCGGGGTACGCAAGGCCTTCGGCGCCACCAGCATGCAGCTGGCCGGCCAGCTGGTGGTCGAAAACATCCTGCTGTGCCTGGCCGGCGGCCTGCTCGGCCTGGCCGCCACCCAGGGCGTGCTGTGGTGGCTGGAGCAGTCGCAGCTGATTCCCTATTTGCGAGTGAGCGTCAACCTGCCGGTGTTCGGCTGCGGCATGCTGCTGTCCTTCGTCTTCGGCCTGCTGTCCGGGCTGATCCCGGCCTGGAAGATGTCGCGTCTCGATCCCGTCCACGCCCTGAAAGGAGCCGCATGATGCTGCGCCACCTGTTGAAGCTGACCTGGAAGCGCAAATCCAGGAACCTCCTGCTGAGCCTCGAAATCCTGCTCGCCTTCGCCATCGTGTTCGGCGTGGCCGCCTTCGCGCTGCGCTACTGGCAGCTGTACCGCGAACCGATCGGCTTCGACGGCCGCGACACCTGGGCGGTCACGATCCGCACCGGCGAGGACACCGCGAAGATCCCGGCCGATACCTACGACACGCTGCGCCGCGGCCTGCAGGCGCTGCCGGAAGTGCGCGCGGTCGGCTTCGCGGCCTACGCGCCGTACCGGATGTCGACCTGGCACACCTCCTTCAAGTCGCCGCAGACCGGCGCCGACGTCAACACCAACATCCTTGAAGCCGACGACGGTTTCGCCGACGCGGTCGGCATGAAGATGGTGCGCGGACGCTGGTTCGGCGCCAGCGACGAAGGCGCGGCGGTGCAGCCGGTGGTGATGGACCGGCGCATGGCGGCGGCCATGTTCCCCGGGAAGGATGCCCTGGGCCAGCAGCTGACCCATACCGAGAACAAGGTCGCGCAGACCTTGAAGGTGGTCGGCATCATCGACACCTACCGCAACAAGGGACCGCTGGTCGCGCCCGGCAACTTCATCATGACCCGCTTCGCGCCGCGGGCCGGCGCCTCGCGCCTGAACGTCATCATGCTGAAGGTGGCTCCGGGCACGCCGCGCGCCTTCGAGGCCCGGCTGAACCGGCAGCTCAAGCTGGTCCGCAACGACTGGACCTACGAGATCGCGCCGTTGATGGCGATGCGCGCCTCGCTGCTGAAGGAGCACCTGGTGCCGCTGGTGGTCGTCGGCGTGATCGCCGCCTTCATGTTGTCCATGGTGGCATTCGGGCTGTTCGGCGTACTGTGGCAGAACACCACGCGGCGCATTCCGGAGATCGGCCTGCGCCGCGCCATCGGCGCCCGCGCCGCCGACATCTACCGCCAGATCGTCGCCGAACAGCTGCTGCTCAGTTCTTTCGCGATGGCGCTGGGCCTGGTGCTGCTGGTGCAGCTGCCGCTCACCGGGGCCATCGGCGAGAACCTGAACTGGCAGGTCTTCATCGGCGCCGCCGGGCTGTCGATGGCCGTGATCTATCTGCTATCCTTGCTCTGCTCGCTCTACCCGGGCTGGCGCGCCAGCCGCCTGAGTCCGACCGAAGCGCTGCACTACGAATAAAAAGGTTCGCATTAAAAAATATGGAAGCAACACGCAAGCGGCGCATCCTGATCGTCGACGACGACGGCGCAGTCCAGGTCTCGCTGGCCCTGCTGCTCAAGCAGTCCGGCTTCGAGGCGGTCTGCGCCGATGGTCCGCAACAGGCGCTGGAACAGCTGCAGGCAGGCCAGGCGGACCTGGTGTTACAGGACATGAACTTCTCGCTGCAGACCAGCGGCGAGGAGGGACTGGAGCTGCTGGCCCGCATCAAGCAGCTGCAGCCGGCGCTGCCGGTGCTCCTGATGACGGCCTGGGGTTCGATCTCGCTGGCGGTGCGCGGCGTAAAGGCCGGCGCCGCCAATTTCTTCACCAAGCCCTGGGACAACGCCCAGCTGGTGGCGCTGGTCGAGGCCACGCTGGAGCTGGCGACGCCGGCGCGCGCGCCCGCCCTCACCCGCCGCGCGCTCGACGCGCAATGCGACTTTTCCGGCATCGTCGGCGAACATCCGAAGCTGCTGAAGGTGCTGGAGACCATCGCCCAGGTGGCGCACACCCGCGCTCCGGTGCTGATCCTCGGCGAGAGCGGCACCGGCAAGGAGCTGATCGCCGACGCCATCCACCGCAACAGCCCGCGCGCCGGTCATCCCATCGTCAAGATCAACATGGGCGCGATCACGCCGTCCCTGTTCGAGAGCGAAATGTTCGGCCATGTGCGCGGCGCCTTCACCGATGCGCGCAGCGACCGCAAGGGCCACATCGCCAGCGCCGACAAGGGCACGCTCTTCCTCGACGAGATCGGCGAGCTGCAGCGCGGCGACCAGGTCAAGCTGCTGCGCGTGCTGCAGGACCAGCGCTACCAGCCGGTCGGCGCCAGCCGTACGGAGCAGGCCGACCTGCGCGTGGTGTCGGCCACCAACCGCGAACTGGCGGAGCTGGTGGCGAGCGGCGAATTCCGCGAAGACCTGTTCTACCGCCTGAACCTGATCACGATCCGCCTGCCGCCGCTGCGCGAGCGGCGCAGCGACATCGCGCTGCTGGCGCGCCACATCGCCGCCGGCGTCGCCGCGGGCTACGGCCTGGGCGAGGTCGTGCTCGCGCCCGGCGCGCTGGACTGGCTGTCGAACCAGCCCTGGCCGGGGAATATCCGCCAGCTCAAGCAGACCCTGGAACGCGCCCTGCTCCTGGCCGGCAAGCAGCACCTCGGCCAGGCCGACTTCCTGGCCGCCAGCGCGGTCGACGAGGGCGTGCCGGGTGCGCGCCTGGGCGTGGACGGGATGACGCTCGAACAGGTGGAACGCCACATGATCGAACAGGCGCTGCAGCAGCATGCGGGGAATATCTCGCGCATGGCCAGGGCGCTCGGCCTGTCGCGCACGGCCCTGTATCGCCGCCTCGAACGCCACGGCCTGGGCGCCAGCGTGCGCGAGGAATGAAGCTGCCCGCATTTCCCTTCCAGCCGCCCGGGCTGCGGACGCGGCTGGCCGTCTACCTCGGGCTGCTGCACCTGGCGCTGGGCGGCTGCGCCATCCTGCTGCTGCCGGAGCGCCCGCTGCTGTTCGTCGGCGCCGAGCTGCTGCTGGCGGCCAGCTATGCGCTGGGCTGGTGGCTGATCCGCGGCGCGCTGGAGCCGCTCGGCTACACGCGCCGCTTCCACGACCTGCTGCAGGACCAGCAATACGCCTCGCGCCTGGCGGCGCCCGGTGTGACGGAACTCGACGACCTGGTCGGCATGTTCAACGGCATGCTGACCGCCCTGCACCGCGAACGCCTGGCGATCGGCGAGCAGCAGGGCTTCCTGGAACGGCTGCTCGAAGCCACGCCGAGCGCGGTACTGGTCTTCGATTTCGACCATGCGATCAGCCTGGTGAACGCCAGCGCCGCCGCCCTGCTGGGACTTGACGCGCCGCTCGGCAAGCCGCTGTCCGCCTGGGCCGGCGACGACGCGGCCTTCGACCCGGCGCTGGACCAGCGCGGACGGGCGCGCAGCCGCGACCTGGTGCGCCAGCTCGACGCCCTCGCCCTCGGCGACAGCCGCCTGCTGGTCGACACCGAAGGGCGCCGCTACCGCGCCCAGCGCAGCCGCTTCTTCGACCGCGGCTTCGCCCGCCACTTCCTGATCGTCGAGGAACTGACCGCCGAACTCGAGGACTCCGAGCGCGCCACCTACGCGCGCCTGATCCGCGTGCTGGCGCACGAGGTCAACAACACGGTGGCGGCCACCGGCTCGGTGCTGGATTCCCTGCTGACCTACCGCGGCCAGCTGGCGGAGCGCGACGCCGGCGACTTCGTCACCGCCATCGTCGCCGTCAAGCGCCGCAACGTCAGCCTGGGGGAATTCATCGACCGCTTCACGCGGGTCGTGAAGATGCCGGCGCCGGAGCCGCGCCCGACCCGCCTCCAGGACGTGGTCGACGACATCCTGTGGCTGAACCGGGAACAGTGCAATGCGCGCGGCATCCAACTCGGCTGGAGCCGCTGCGATACGGTGGCGCCGATGCCGCTGGACGTGAACCTGATCGAGCCGGCCCTGCTGAACATCGTCAAGAACGCGGTCGAAGCCATCGACGAGCGCAATGCGCGCGACGGCTCGAGCGGCGGCGCGATTCGCGTGGAGCTGGAAGATCTGGGCGAGCGCGTGCGGCTGTCGGTGATCGACTCCGGCGGCCTGCTCGAAGAGGGCCGGTCGCAGCCCCTGTTCACGCCCTTCTTCAGCACCAAGCGCGGCGGCCAGGGGATCGGCCTGATGTTCGTGCGGGAGGTGCTGCAGCGGCATGGGGCCAGTTGTGCGCTGGCGCCCGCGGGGGCGGGCGAGACGCGGTTCGATATCTGGTTCCAGGCGCCGTGACGCGCTTGGTGGGCACGGGGTGCCCACCCTACGGTGGCAAAAAAAACGCGCCGATTGATGCCGGCGCGTTTTCGTAGGGTGGGCACTCCGTGCCCACGCCCTTGCATCCCTTACTTCTTCGGGTACTTGATCGTCATTTCCTTCAGCAGGTTGTCGGCATGGTCGACCTCCTTCATCACCCACAGCATGTAGCGGATGTCGACGTGGATCGCGCGGGTGATCACCGGATCGAAGTACCAGTCCTTGGTGATCGACTCGTAGGTCGAGTCGAAGTTCAGGCCGACCAGTTCGCCGCGCTTGTTCATCACCGCCGAACCCGAGTTGCCGCCGGTGGTGTCGGCGCTCGACAGGAAGTCGACCGGCACGGTGCCCAGCACCGGATCCTTGAACACGCCGTAGCGCTGCTCGCGGATCGCCTGCAGCAGCCCGTCCGGGGCGTTGAACGGCTCCTTGCCGGTGTTCTTCTCGAGGATGCCCTGCACGGTCGAGAACGGACCCTTGACCACGCCGTCACGCGCCTGGTACGAACCCACGGTGCCGTAGGTCACGCGCAGGGTCGAGTTGGCGTCGGGGTAGACCGGCTTGCCCTGCGACTTCTTCCAGGCGATCACGGCTTCCATGTATTGCGGGATCACGCGTTCCAGGTTGCCGTCGACTTCCTTGCGGTGGTCTTCCAGCGCCATGCCGGTGTCGTGCAGGCGCACGGCCAGCTGGATGAAGGGATCGTTCGACTTGCGGAAGGCTTCCGGATCCTTGCCGATCCAGGCCAGGCGCTTGGCGGTGTCGGCCAGTTCGGTCGACTGGTACATCGCCGGGACCGCGTCGGCCTTCGGCAGCAGCGCGTCCAGGCCTTGCGGGTGGTTCTTGGCGTCGATCTTGGCGTAGCGGTTCAGGGCCGCCTGCCAGCGGGCCTGGTCCACGCTCGGCACGAAGGACTGTTCGAGACGGGTCAGGCGCGCCTTGATGAAGGAGAGGTCGCGTTCCTGGTAGCCGGCTTCGCGCTGGGCGTCCGGCTTCTGGCGCTCCAGCGACAGGCGGTACAGGGTGCGTGCGCTCTTCAGCAGGTCGCTGTGGGTGGCCTCCGCCCATGCCGCTTCCTGCTGCGAGCCGGCCATGTCGTTGCCGATCGCGGTGTCGAGGTCGGACAGCAGGCTTCCGCCCTTGCCGTGCTGCTTGTACCAGGCGCGGAACTCGGCGTCCTGCTTGTCCTTGATGGCGGCGATGTCGGTGCGCGCGAAGCCGTCCATCAAGCCCTGGGTCTTCTTCAGGACGTTGTTCAGGCTCTTCGCCACGCTGGCGTAGCGCACGTCCCAGTTCGGGTTGCCCGCGGTGGCGGCTGCGATCACCGACAGGTCGGCGGTGATCGATGCGGCCTTGGCCGGGTAGTCGACGTCGCGCGCGAAGCGGACTTCGGACGGCAGCTTGTAGCGGCTGGTGCGGCCCGGGTAGCCGGCCAGCAGGATCGGATCGCCGGCCTTCAGGCCTTCGGCCGACACCACCAGGAAGTCCTTCGATTTGTACGGCACGTTGTCCGGCGAAGGATCGGCCGGGCGGCCATCCTTGCCGACGTAGGCGCGCAGGAAGGAGAAGTCGCCGGCCTGGCGCGGGAACTCGTAGTTGTCGATGTCACCGCCGAAGTTGCCGACCGAGTCCGCCGGCGCGTATACCAGGCGCACGTCGCGGATCATCAGCTGCTTGATGCGGTAGTACTCGCCGCCGCGGTGGAAGGCCGGCACCGAGCAGCGGTAGGCCTTGTCGCTCTCGCATTCGGCGATCAGGGCCTTGATGCGGCTCTCGACCTGCTCGTGGCGCTCCTTGCCGGACAGGCTGGGCGACAAGCCCTTCAGCACGCGGTCGGTCACGTTCTCGACCTTCTCGGTCACGTAGACCAGGGTGTTCGGACCGCCCGGCAGTTCGGCGTCGCGGGTCTTGGCCAGGTAGCCGTTGACGATGTAGTTGTGCTCCGGGGTCGAGTTGCGCTGCACCGCACCGTAGGCGCAATGGTGGTTGGTCACGACCAGGCCGTCCGGCGAGACGAAGGAAGCCGAGCAGCCGCCGAGCGAGACGATCGCGCTCATCGGGTGCTTGGACAGGTCGGCCAGCTTCTCGGCCGGGATGGTGATGCCGATGCGCTTGAGTTCGGACTTCAGCTGCGGCAGCTGGTGCGGCTGCCACTGGCCCTCGTCGGCGTGAGCGGAGGCGATGACCCCCATGATTGCGACGGCAGGCAGAGCGAAGTTAAGAAGCGTGGATTTGAACACGGTAGACCCCAGGGTGAATAAAAAGCAAGCGCGAGTATATCGTCCTTGGTTATGACTGGAAATAACTTTCTCTCCAAACATCACCCTGTGCTTTTGCCGCGTATTGACGACCGCGGCGGTCGGCGCCGGTCAGCACCTGTCAGCGGCGGATGTTGCAACGCGATAGAATAGAAGGTTGCTCCGTCGATGTTTGCGAATAAAGCCCTCATGTCTGCCCTTGCCCGCCTCACCGCCGCCGTGCGCGGCCTGATCCCCGATTCCTTCACCGTCATGCTGCTCTGCACCGTGGCGCTGGCCAGCGTGCTGCCTTGCCAGGGCGAGACCGCGGTGGTGTTCGGCAAGGTCACCACCTTCGCGATCGGCCTGCTGTTCTTCCTGCACGGCGCCAAGCTGTCGCGCGAAGCCATCGTGTCCGGGCTGACCAACTGGCGCCTGCACCTGCTGGTGCTGGCCTCGACCTTCGTGATGTTTCCGCTGCTGGGCCTGGCGATGAAGCCGCTCGCCACCAGCGTGCTGCCGCCGGACCTCTACATCGGCCTGCTGTTCCTGTGCACCCTGCCCTCGACCGTGCAATCGTCGATCGCCTTTACCTCGGTGGCGCGCGGGAACGTGGCGGCGGCCGTGTGCAGCGCCTCGGCCTCGAACTTCGTCGGCATCTTCGTCACGCCGCTGCTGGTGGGGACCCTGATCGTGCAGGACGCGTCGGCGGCGGGCGGATCCTCGCTGCACGCCATCATCAGCATCGTCGAACAGCTGTTGCTGCCCTTCCTGGCCGGCCAGTTCCTGCGCCCGTGGATCGGCACCTGGGTCGACCGCCACAAACCGATGCTGAAGATCGTCGACCAGGGCTCGATCCTGCTGGTGGTCTATACGGCCTTCAGCGAATCCGTCAACGAAGGCCTGTGGCACAAGCTGTCGCTGCCGACCCTGGTCGGCCTGGGCGTGCTGTGCTGCGTGCTGCTGGCGCTCGCCCTCGGCCTGGCCACCTTCGCCAGCCGCCGCCTGGGCTTCTCGCGCGAGGACGAAATCACCATCGTCTTCTGCGGTTCGAAGAAGAGCCTGTCGAGCGGCGTGCCGATGGCCAAGGTCCTGTTCGCACCGGGCGCGCTGGGCATGGTGATCCTGCCGGTGATGCTCTTCCACCAGATCCAGCTGATGGTCTGCGCCATCCTGGCCGCCCGCTGGGCGCAACGCCGGCAATCGACCTAGATCAACCGTAATTCGGGGTCAGAGCACTTTTTTGGGCAAGTTCTTCAGGGGAAGCGTGGATGTGGACGAGAGCCGCGCCGCCCCACCACAGTTCGAGCGAGGACGGCAACAACACCGCTGCGGCGCCGATCGCGGCAAAGATCCTGCGCTGGCGCAGCGTCATGCGCGGATGGTGCAGCATCGCGCGGGCGTCATGGGCAACGAAGCCGAGCAGGCCCAGCACGCCGAGGACGAACAGCAGCCGCAGCGGCAGCTCACCCAGGCCGTTGGCAATATCCACATCCCAATAAGCCAGCGCCGGAACCGACAGGCTCACGCTGGCCAGCACATCCAGCACAGCAACACCCGCCGCCCGCCCACCACGCCTGAAATCGGCACGCCGCATCCACACCGTCAGCACGATGGTGCCAATCAAATAAAGAGCCGCCCAGGCCGGCGAGCCCGTCCTCAAAAATTCGGGGTCAGAGCGCATTTCTCACAAAATTTGGGGTCAGAGCACATTTTGGGGCAAAAGCTTAACGGCATATTTTGCGAAGGATAAGGACGGGTGAGTGAACCCCAGGCCGCCCAGCGTCAGCGTATTTCACCAAAGACCTTTCCAGGAAAAGTGCTCTGACCCCGAATTATCGGCAAAAAGTGCTCTGACCCCGAATTTTAAGTTGCTGGGTCATTCGGCGTGCCAGCCGCCGCCCAGGGCCTGGATCAGGGCGACGGCCGTGGTCTGGCGGGTCGATTGGGTCGTGACCAGGGAGCGGCGGGCGTTCAGGGCGGTTACCTGGGCTTGCACCACTTCGGAGTAGCTGACCTGGCCGGCCTTGTAGCGGTTCAGCACCTGCTGCTCGACCTTGTCGGCGGCTTCCGAGGCGCGGCGCTGGAGGTCCTGCTGCTGGCTCAGCACGTGGGTGGCGGAGAGCTGGTCTTCGATGTCTGCGAAGGCGGCCAGCACGGTCTGGCGGTAGCGCGCCACCGCTTCCTCGTGGGCGGCGCGCGCGCTCTCCACGCGGGCGCGGGTGGCGCCGGCGTCGAACAGGGTCTGGGCCGCCGACAGGCCGAAGGACCAGGCCGCGGCCGATGCGTTGAACAGCTCGCTCACCTTGCTGGCCGAGGTGCCGTAGGAAGCGCTCAAGCCGATGTTCGGGAAATAGGCCGAGCGCGCGATGCCGATCTGCTCGTTGGCGGCGGCCACGCGGCGTTCGGCGCCGGCGATGTCCGGGCGGCGCTGCAGCAGGGTCGACGGCACCCCGACCGGCACCTCCGGCACCGTCACCTGCCACTGCGGCCGCGGCGCGATCGACAGGTCGGCCGGGGCCTTGCCGACCAGGACCGCGATCGCATGCTCCAGTTGGGCACGCTGGCGGGCCTGGGTCAGGTCGTCGCTCTGGGCGCTGGCGAGCTGGGTCTCGGCCTGGTAGACGTCCGAGTGCGGCGCAATGCCTGCGTTATAGCGATTGCTGGTAATGGTCAGCACCCGCTGGTAGCCTTCGATGGTGGTGGCCAGCAGCGCCCGCTGGGCGTCGATCGCGCGCAGCTGCAGGTAGTCGGCCGCGAGTTCGCCCTGGGCCGACAGGCGCGCCGCGGCGAGGTCGGCGGCGCTGGCCTGGGCGCCGGCGCTGGCGGCGGTGACGCCGGCGCGCAGGCGTCCCCACACGTCCGGCTCCCAGCTGGTGCCCAGCGACAGCCGGTAGGCATTGCGCACGCTGCCGCCCGCGCTGCCGCCGCCGATGATGTTGCCGTTGGCGTCGACGGTGGCGCTGCCGCTGCCGCCGCCGCGCGTGCCGGAGCGCGTGCCCGAGCCGTTCAGGGTCACGCTCGGGAACAGCGATGCGCGCTGCTCGGCCACCAGGGCGCGCGCCTGCGCATAGGCCGCCACCGCCGCCGCCACGTTCTGGTTCGAGACCTCGACGCTGGCCGCCAGCTCGTTCAACTGCGGATCATTAAACAGCGTCCACCACGGCCCGCGCTCCAGCATATCGGCAGGCGCCGCCGGCACCCATCCCTGCAGCTCCTTGAAGGCCGCCGGCTCGGGCGCGGCCGGGCGCTGGTAGGCGGGGCCGACGGCGCAGGCGGAGACCAGCGCGGCGGCCAGCATGGCAAGGGTGATCGATCGCAGGAACGGGTTGGTACGCATGGTTCTTTTCATTGAGTGGTAACCGGAGACTCGTGTTCGTGGGGATGGCGCGCCAGCTCGCGCTCGTGCGGGCTGGCGCGGCGCAGCTTGTCGAGGTAGACGTAGACCACGGGCGTGGTGAGCAGCGTGAGCAGCTGGCTGGCGATCAGGCCGCCGATGATGGCGATGCCGAGCGGCTGGCGCAGCTCGGAGCCTTCGCCGAAGCCGATCGCCAGCGGCAGCGCACCCAGGGCGGCGGCCAGGGTCGTCATCAGGATCGGCCGGAAGCGCAGCAGGCAGGCCTCGCGCACCGCCTCGGTGGCGGACAGGCCGCGCGCCCGCTCCGCTTCGAGCGCGAAGTCGATGATCAGGATCGCGTTCTTCTTGACGATGCCGATCAGGAGGAACACGCCGATCAGGGCGATGATCGAGAACTCCATCTTGAACATCAGCAGGGCCAGCACCGCGCCCACGCCGGCCGACGGCAGGGTCGACAGCACGGTGATCGGGTGGATCAGGCTCTCGTACAGGATGCCCAGCACGATGTAGATGACGACGATGGCGGCCAGGATCAGCAGCGGCTGCTGCTGGTTCGATTCCTGCGCCTGCTTGGCCTGGCCCTGGAAGCTGCCGCGCACGTTGACCGGCATGCCGATTGACGCCTCGGCGTCGCGCACCGCGGCCTGGCCGTCGGACAGCGAATAGCCCTGGTTCAGGTTGAAGGAGATGGTGGTGGCCAGCTCGCCGTCCTGGTGGTTCACCGAGCTCGGGGTCGAGCGCTCGGCGAATTTCGCGATCGCCGACAACGGCACCATGCTGGTCGACCTGGTCGACAGCGCCGAGCCGCTGGACGGGTCGCGCGCCGCCGTCAGGTTGCTGGGCGCGGCCGGGGTGCCGGCGCTGGCGGTCGGGCTGGTGCTGCTGCCGGACGTGGCGCCGACCGTGCCCGTGGCGGCAGCGGTGCCCGTACCGGCGGTCGAGGCCGACGAGCCGCCGGTCCCCTTCGAAGGCACATAGACGTCGTCCAGCGCCGCCGGCGACTGCGCATACTTCTGGGCCACGCCCATGATCACGTGGTACTGGTTCAGCTCATCGTAGATGTTGGCGACCTGGCGCTGGCCGAAGGCGTTGTACAGCGCATTGTCGACGTCCTTCGCACTGATGCCCAGGCGGGCCGCGCTTTGCGTGTCGATGTCGACATAGGTCTCGACGCCGTTCTCGGCCTGGTCGGTGTCGACGTCGATCAGGGCCTTCTGCTGCTTCATGGCGTCGGCCAGTCGCGTCGCCCACATCTTGAGGTCGGCGCGGTTGTCGCTCTTGAGCGTGTACTGGTAAGTCGAGTTGCTCTGGCGTCCGCCCATGCGCAGGTCCTGCACCGGGTTCAGGAACAGCTGCACGCCGGTAACCCGCGCCAGTTTCGGACGCAGGCGGGCGATCACGGCCTGGCCGCTCTCCCCTTTCGCGCGCTCGCTCGCCGGCTTCAGGTTCAGGAACATGAAGCCGCCGCCGGCGCGCGAACCGCCGGTGAAGCCGACCACGGTATCGACCGCCGGATCGCTCTTGATGATGTTGACCAGCTGGCGCAGCTTTTCCTGCATGGCCTGGAAGGAGATGCTCTGGTCGGCGCGGATGCCGCCGTTGATCTGGCCGGTATCCTGCTGCGGGAAGAAGCCCTTCGGCGCGGCCGAGAACAGGAACACGTTCAGGCCCACCACGAAGGCCAGGATCAGCATCACCAGCAGCTTCATGTCCAGCGCCCAGTCGAGCGCGTGCTCGTAGCTCTTCAGGATGCGGTTGAAGCCGCGCTCCGACCATTGCGCCAGCTTGCCCGGCTTGCGCTCCACGTGGCCGCCCTTGAGCAGCACCGCACACAGCATCGGCGTGGTGGTCAGCGAGATCACAAGCGAGATCATCACCGCCGCCGACAAGGTCACCGCGAACTCGCGGAACAGCCGGCCCACCTGGCCGCCCATGAACAGCAGCGGGATGAACACCGCCACCAGCGACAGGCTGATCGACAGCACCGTGAAGCCCACTTCCTGCGCGCCCAGCAGGGCCGCCTTCATGCGGTCCATGCCCTGCTCGACATGGCGGCTGGTGTTCTCCAGCACCACGATGGCGTCGTCGACCACGAAGCCGGTGGCCACCGTCAGCGCCATCAGCGACAGGTTGTTCATCGAGAAGCCCAGCAGGTACATGACGCCGAAGGTGCCCAGCAGCGAGACCACGGTGGCCACCGCCGGCACGATGGTGGCGCGCGCGCTCCTCAGGAAGACGCTGACCACGGCGACCACCAGCAGGATCGAGATCATCAGCGTCAGCTCGATCTCGTGCAGCGAAGCGCGGATCGAGTTGGTGCGGTCCGACGCCACCTGCATGCTGACGTCGGCCGGCAGCTGGGCCTGCAGGGTCGGCAGCAATGCGCGCACGCCGTCGACGGTCTCGATGACGTTGGCGCCCGGCTGGCTGGTCACCAGCACGATCACCGCCGGCTGGCCGTTGAACAGGCCGAGGGTGTTGATGTTCTCGACGCCGTCGGTGACGTCGGCGATGTCCTGCAGGCGGATCGCGGCGCCGTCGCGCCAGGCCACCACCAGGCCGCGGTAGTCGGCCGCGGTGCGTCCGTTGGTCGGGGTATTCGCCTGCGAATAGATCTGCAGGCGCATGCCGCCGCCTTCCAGCGCGCCTTTCGGGCGGTTCGGATTGCTGGCCTGGATGGCCGCGCGCACGTCCTCGCTGGACAGGCCGTAGCGGTTCATCTGGAAGGGGTTGAGGTCGACCCGCACCGCCGGCAGCGAGCCGCCGCCGATCTCGACGTCGCCGACGCCGCGCACCTGGGCCAGCTTCTGCTGGACGATGTTCGAGACCTCGTCGTAGATCTGGCCCGGGCTGCGCGTCTTCGAGGTCAGCGCCAGGATGATCACCGGCGCGTCGGAGGGATTGGCCTTGCGGTAGGTCGGATTGCTGCGCAGGGTCGCCGGCAGGTCGGCGCGCGAGGCATTGATCGCCGCCTGCACCTCGCGCGCGGCGGAATCGATCTGGCGATTCAGGTCGAACTGCAGGTTGATGCGGGTCGAGCCGTTGCCGCTGCTGGAGGTGATCTCGTTGACGCCGGCGATGACGGCCAGCCTGCGTTCGAGCGGCGTGGCGACCGAGGACGCCATCGTGTCCGGGCTCGCGCCCGGGAGGTTGGCCGACACCGAGATCGCCGGGAAGTCCACCTGGGGCAGCGGCGAGACGGGCAGCACGAAGAAGGCGGCGATGCCCGCCAGGGCCAGGCCCAGGGTCAGGAGCACGGTCGCGATCGGGCGCCGCACGAACGGCTGCGACAGGTTCATGCTCCCGCTCCGTGCGGATCGTCGATCCGCTTCTGGCTTGCCTGCTGCTGCGCCAGCAGGGCCGGCTGCTGCGGCGCCGGCCTTGCTTGCGGATGCCCGCCGCCCGGACCGTCATCGGAACCCGGGCCGTGCGGCTTGGCCGGCGCCTCGCCGCCCCAGCGCCGCGCCAGGCGGTCGAAGGCCAGGTAGATCACCGGGGTCGTGAACAGGGTCAGCATCTGGCTGACGATCAGGCCGCCGAAGATGGCCAGGCCCAGCGGACGGCGCAGCTCGGCGCCTTCGCCCCAGCCGAACATCAGCGGCACCGCCGCGAACAGCGCCGCCAGGGTGGTCATGATGATGGGACGGAAGCGCAGCATCGCGGCCTGGTGGATCGAAGTGCGCGGGTCCTTGCCCTCGTCCCTTTCCGCCTCGATCGCGAAGTCGATCATCATGATCGCGTTCTTTTTCACGATGCCGATCAGCAGGATGATGCCGATGATGCCGATCACCCCCAGGCCCTGGCCGGTCACCATCAGCGCCAGCAGCGCGCCGACGCCGGCCGACGGCAGGGTCGACAGGATGGTCAACGGGTGGATGTAGCTCTCATAGAGCACGCCCAGCACGATGTAGACGCAGACCACCGCCGCCAGGATCAGCCACAACTGGTTCGACAGCGAGTTCTGGTAAGCCCCGGAGGCGCCCAGGAAGGTCATGGTGACGGAGGCCGGCAGCTTGATCTCCTGCGCCGCTTCCTTGATCGCGTTGACGGCCGTGCCCAGCTTCACGCCGGACGCGGTGTCGAAGCCGATCGTGGTGGCCGGGTACTGGGCGACGTGGGTGATCTGCAGCGGCGCGGCCTGCTCGGTGATCGAGGCGATCGCGGACAGCGGCGTCGGCTGGCCGGAACCGGTGCGCAGCTGCAGGTTGGACAGGGCGTCGAGCGACATGTCTGCCGGCTGCTGGGCTTCCAGGATCACGCGATACTGGTTCGTTTCGGTGAAGATGGTCGAGACGATGCGCTGGCCGAAGGCGCTGTACAGGGCATCGTCGATGTTCGAGGCCGTCACCGACAGGCGCGAGGCGCTGTCGCGGTCGATGTTGACGTAGGCCGCCGCGCCGGTCGCGCCGGCATCGGTGACGACGTTGCGCACCTCCTTGCGGCGGGCCATCGCCTCGGACAGCTTGTTCGCCCACTCGGTCACGGTCTTGGTGTCCGCGCCCTCGATCGACAGCCGGTACTGGGTCGGGCCGCTTTCGGCGTCGATGGTGAGGTCCTGGGTCGGCTGCAGGTAGAGCGTGACGCCGGCGACGTTGTGGGTCACGCGGTCGCGCAGGCGGTTCATCAGCTCTTCCTGGTCGCCGTGCCCCTTCTTCAGGTTGATCAGCATGGTGCCGGTGTGGAGCATGGTGTTGTTGGCGGCGTCCACGCCGACCGTCGAGCTGAGCGAGGCGACGTCCGGGTCGGACAGGATCTCGCGCGCGGCGGCCTGCTGGATCTCGGTCATGGCCTGGTAGGAGATCGCCTGGCGCGCTTCCACACGGGCCTGCAGCTGGCCGGTGTCCTGGGTCGGGAACAGGCTTTTCGGGATGAAGATCCACAGCAGCGCCGTCAGCACCAGGGTTGCCAGCGCCACCAGCAGGGTCAGGCCCTGGCGCTCCAGCACCCAGTTCAGCGAGCGGTCGTAATAGGCGATGATGTCGTCGAAGGTCGCCTGGAAGCGGCGTGCGAAGCGGCTGTTGTGCGACTCGTCGTTCTGGCGCAGCCAGCGCGCCGACATCATCGGCACCAGCGTGAGGGAGACCACCGCCGAGATCAGGATCGTGATCGCCAGCGACACCGCGAACTCGCGGAACAGGCGGCCGACCACGTCGCCCATGAACAGCAGCGGGATCAGCACCGCGATCAGCGAGACCGTCAGCGAGATGATGGTGAAGCCGATCTGGGTGGCGCCCTTCAGTGCGGCCGCCATCGGCTGCTCGCCTTCCTCGATGTAGCGCGAGATGTTCTCGATCATGACGATGGCGTCGTCGACCACGAAGCCGGTGGCGATCGTCAGCGCCATCAGCGACAGGTTGTTCAGGCTGTAGCCCAGCAGGTACATGACGCCGAAGGTGCCGACCAGGGAAATGGGAACCGCGAGACTGGCGATCACGGTGGCGCGAACGCTGTGCAGGAAGGCGAAGATCACCAGCACCACCAGCAGCACGGCCAGCACCAGCTCGATCTGCACGTGCTCGACCGAGGCGCGGATGCCGGTGGTGCGGTCGGACAGCACCTCCACGCGCAGCGACTGCGGCAGGCTGGCCTGCAGCTCGGGCAGGCGTTCCTTGATGGCGTCGACGGTGGCGATCACGTTGGCGCCCGGCTGGCGCTGCACGTTCAGGATGATCGCCGGCTTCATGTTGGCCCAGGCGCCCAGCTTGACGTTCTCGGCGCTGTCGACCACGCGGGCGACGTCGCCGAGGCGCACCGGCGCGCCGTTGCGGTAGGCGACGATCAGGTTCGTGTAGTCCGGCACCGTGACCAGCTGGTCGTTGGCGTTGATGGTGTAGGCGCGCGCCGGGCCGTCGAAGCTGCCCTTGGCGCTGTTGGCGTTGGCCGCGGTGATGGCCGAACGCAGTGTGTCCAGGCCCAGGCCGTTGGCGGCCAGGGCCTCGGTATTCGCCTGGATCCGCACCGCCGGCCGCTGACCGCCCTGCAGGGTCACCAGGCCGACGCCGGTGACCTGGCTGATCTTCAGCGCAAGCCGCGTGTTGACCAGGTTCTGCACCTCGGTCAGCGGCACCGTGTCCGATGTAATCGCCAGGGTCAGCACCGGCGCATCGGCCGGATTCACCTTGGCATAGACCGGCGGCGCCGGCAGGTCGGTCGGCAGCAGCGAGCCGCCGGCATTGATCGCGGCCTGCACTTCCTGCTCGGCCACGTCCAGGGTCTGGCCCAGGCTGAACTGAAGGGTGATGACGGATACGCCGGCGGCGCTGGTGGAGCTCATGCGCGACAGCCCGGCCATCTGGCCGAACTGGCGCTCCAGCGGCGCCGTCACGGTACGCGCCATCACTTCCGGACTCGCGCCCGGGTACAGGGTCTGCACCTGGATGGTCGGGAAGTCGACCTGGGGCAGCGCGGAGAGCGGCAGGAATTTATAGCCGACCAGGCCGGCCAGCACGATCGCCAGCATCAGCAGCGAGGTGGCGACCGGGCGGCGGATGAAGGGGGCGGATGGGCTCATGCTGCCACCCCGCTACGCCATGCACGCGGACCACCACGTCGCCCTCGCGAAGCTTCACTGCGTCGCCCCCGCAAATCTTCGTCACGTCGCCCTCGCGAATCTTCACTGCGTCGCCCCCGCGAAGGCGGGGGTCCAGGTTCCGCCTGAGCTGTCGAAACGCAGGCAAACCTGGGTTCCCGCCTGCGCGGGAACGACGAGTATTCCATGCTCATCATTGCGCCGCCCCTCCCTGCTGCTGGCGGCGCTGACGGTGTTCACCCTGCTGTCCCTGGGCGCCCTGCGCCCCGCCGTGTCCACCGCGGCCGCCCGCGCCGGCACCGGCCGGACGATCCCCGGGCAAGGTCACCTTGGCCCCATCCTTCAAACGGTCCGCGCCTTCGGTGATGACGGTCTCGCCGCCTTCCAGGCCGCTGACGATCTCGACGCGCTCGGCATTCGCCTGGCCGCGCTTGACGCTGCGCAGCGCGACCGTCTTGTCCTGCGGGTTCAGCACGTAGACGTAGTCGCCGCTGGCGCCGTGGCGCAGGGCCGTCACCGGCACCGTGATCGCGTTCTTGATGGTGTTGATCTGCAGGCGCACGTTGACGAACTGGCTGGGGAAGAGCTTGCCGCTGTCGTTGGTGAAGCGGGCCTTGGCGCGCACCGTGCCGGTCTGGGTGTCGACCTGGTTGTCCATCGCCATGAAGCGGCCTTCGGCCAGGCTCTGGGTGCGGGTGCGGTCCAGGGCGATGGCCGGCAGGACGGCGTTCTGGTTGATGCGCTGCTGCAGTTCCGGCAGGTGGTCCTGGGGCACCGCGAATTCGACGTCGATCGGCGACTGCTGGGTGATCACGGCGATGCCGTTGGCGTCGTTTGCGCTCACCAGGTTGCCGATGTCGACGTTGCGCAGGCCGATCCGGCCCGAGATCGGCGCGCGCACCTGGGTGTAGCCGAGGTTGATGCGGGCGATGCCTTCGGCCGCCTTGTCGGTAGTAACGGCACCTTCGAGCTGCTTGACCAGGGCCGCCTGGGTGTCGACGTCCTGGCGCGCGATCGAATCCTGTTCCAGCAGGGTGCGGTAGCGCTGCAGCAGCACGCGCGCGCTTTCCAGCTGGGCTTCGTCGCGCTGGCGCTGGCCGGTCGCCTGCAGCAGGCTCATTTGCGCCGGACGGGCGTCGATGGTGGCCAGCACCTGGCCTTCCTTGACCAGCTGGCCTTCGGTGAAGGTGATCTTCTGCAGCACGCCGCCGACCTGGGGCCGTACCGTCGCCACCGCCGCCGGGGTCACGGTGCCCAGCGCTTCGATGGTGATCGGGATGTCGCTGCGCTCGGCCTTGCCGACGCCGACCGTGGTGGCCGCCATGCCGCCGCCGCGGCCGCCGCGACCGCCGCCGCCCGGACCACCGGCG
>NZ_JBFTRS010000031.1:0-82824 GCF_056399645.1 Massilia sp. 01N417
AACTGGCGTCGCCAGCGAAACACCATGTTCGTGTTCAGCCCGTGCTGCATCGCCAGCTGGGCTACCGACACCGACTCGTCGCACGCTTGCTGCGCCAGCTGTCGCTTGAACTCCAGCGGATAGTTCGTGCTGCGCCGACGCTTCTTTTGTTCTGCTTCACCCGCCAAGATAGTCCCCGCTAAAAAATAGTGGGGACTATGTTGAGTGGCGCGCTGGCAGGTGTCTACACGGTGCAGGGATGACGCTTACCTATTTGATATGATTTAGACAAAAGTTGCATGTATATTGGCTTGACCAATCACCAAACGAGGAGCGGCAATGAATTCCTGCATTCGTAAGTTGGTCCTGACTGCGGTCTGTATCGGCAGCTCGGGGGCGGCGCTGGCGGGTGGCGTCACCGTCCGTTACGTCCACCCCGAGCAATTTAGCGACATGCCGGTCCCAGTATCCGACCGCGAGCGCGCACTTGGTGAAATCAGCGCTCATTTCTCTAAGCTCGGCCAGGCGCTGCCCCCTTCCCAGGAACTGGCTGTCGAGGTGCTCGACATCGACCTGGCCGGCCATACGGTTCCGAATGGGCATGGAGAAGAGGTGCGCGTGCTCAACAAGCACGACTTGGCCCACATGCACTTACGCTATACGCTCAGCGAGCAGGGCAAGGTGATCCGCAGCGGCGACATGAACATCAGCGACTTTAAAGCGCCCGAGGAGCTGCTCTCGAAACGTCCCGCCAACAACCTTCCGCGCGAAAAGCTCATGATTGACCTCTGGTGGCACGCCAACATACAAGGAAATGAACTGACCCAGCGCTGACGGCTATCCGTTGCTGTCATTTTTTTTGGCGCTGTTCGCGCTAGGTGTTGAATCTGCCCAGCGCCGCTCTCAAAAAGGCATCCGCACTGGCGATCCGGCGCCCATCCAGTGCCCAGCGCCAGCCGAAGTAGTGGCCGAGGTAACGGCTGGCGACGCCGCGGAAAGGCAGCAGCCAGGCGCGCATCCGGCTGTGATACGCGTTGACGTTCTGGATGTGCAGCGCACCGCGCCTTCGTTCGCCGGCGCTCGCGTTGATGGCCTCATGTGAGATCCCGAGCTCCCGCGCGAATGCCGGATAGGCCGCATGGCTATCGGTCACCAGCAGCACGTCACGTTCAAGGCGCGGCCCCAGGTGTTGCAATAGCTGACGCTTGCTGACGCTTCCCTTCCCGGTCACGGCGTCGATGGTCCGGCCGCTGCGATCGCGTGCGACGAGGATGCACACCTGCTCGTTTGAGATCCCACGCTTTGTCGCCTTGCCGCCGCGCTTTCGTGGTGGACGAGTGAGATGTCGGGAACCCTTGTGCGATTCGAGCACATACATCTCGTCGGCTTCGGCGATACCGCTCAAGCGCTGCGGGCGGTCATCCTTGCTCAAGGCCAGGAAGCGGTGACGCCATCGAAAACTGGTCGCACTGGCCACGCCGATCTCGCGCGCCGCGCGGCGCACGCTGCGGGAGTCGAGCATGCAGCCAAGGTAGTCGAGCCAATGCCCTTTGTAGCGCAGCCGGGCCAGCGGCGTGCCGCTGAGCAGGTTGAAGGTGCGGCGGCAACTGCGGCAGCGGTAGCGCTGCAGTCCGTGCGCATGGCCGTGGCGATAGGGTTTGCTGGCCTGGCAGTGCGGGCAACAGAGCGGTGCGGCGGGCTGCTCGACGATCTCGAGTACGCGGTCGAGGCCGGCCGCCGATTGCAGTAGTGCCAGCAAGCGATCGCGTTGCCGCCGGGTCAGACTGGTGAGAAGTTGCAGGAACTGTTCGAACTGCCGTGCTTGCATGGAGCCTCCGTCAACGGTTCAGGTCGACATTGGACCGCAGGCTTACGGAAAAGATTCCACACTTGGCGCGAACAGCGCCTTTTTTTAATGCTCGCTTCGTGCGGGCATTTTCCTTTCTGTCTCTACTTTTTTAGGGTACTAACTAGAACTTCAGCTCCGCGGCCTGCGGCTCTTCGGTAACGTCAAACTGATCGAGGAAGTCAGGCCTCTGACGCATTCACTCTACAACCAAAGCGACGGCCTTGGACTGTCCATCAGACCGTTCGGAAGAGTCTGCTTCTGGCCGACTTCTGCCAGTAAGTGTACGGCGCTGTTCGCCCCGTTGCTGACTGTCAGGCTGACTTGTCGAACGTCTGCAATAAAGCCCGTACCCGGTAGCGGTGGTAGCTGCGATGATGCTCATAATCCAGCTAACGTGGTCTGATCGTTTCGCGGTCTCGATTTGACCGAATTGCGACATCACTGCAGGTTATACCAAGGCGATGACCTTCACTGTACGCGACGGCCATCGCCTGGCAGTCCGATTCATCAATAGCAGACAATCGACTTGCCTGTGGACGAAACTTCGCACTGGCCAGTAATGAGGCCCCATGCAACCGTAGCCACGTCGACTACTTTGTCCACTATTTTGTTGCCGCCAACAACAGCGGCCATTGCTTTCTGGTCCAGTTCTTCAACGACGGGCAGGTCTTTGATCGTAAGAGTAGTCATGGCAATTCTCCATCAGGGTTAAATATGGCTTGGGTCAGGTTTGCCTTGTCGGCGGTTTGTGAATCGTTCGGTTCACGTCTCCATCATTGCAATGACCATGCCAGGTGTGAGGCGCAGAGCGAGAAGGCGTTCCAAACCATTGAAAAGTATTGAATTTCGCCCCAATGTGTTCGCTCGTGACGAACACAATGCAGGCCTAAGTTCGTCACTACCCAACAGCTCCAGCGGCGTTACCTGATCGCTTGTTGCGAGAGATTCAAGGTCCACGAAGTCCACAGTTCACTACCAATCTCAAGCGGACCTTTGCACCGAATAGTCAACAGGCCTACGCTAGCAACCATGGGCTTTCGATAGGAGTACTTATTAGGTAGTCCATCAGTCGAGCAAGCGACCGAACCGCGCGTTCGGTCTCTGCCCGCCTGCTCCGGCCCGGACGCCGGCTTATCTGGAGGCACAGGCGGCCACCGTCACATCCTGACTGACTGGCGTTCGCGGCACGACGATCTGCGTTACCTGGTCGCCGTCGACATGGACCTCGGCGGGTTTGCCATTGATCGTAAAGCAGGATGAGGCCGGTATGCCATGCAGGGTGATCACGTACGAGCGCTGCGACGGTGCGCCCACGTAATCGCCATGCGCCGCGCCGATATGAATCGATGTGTCCGCATCCCGATAGCGGATCGCGGTTGTCGTTTGCTTGCCATGCATACGGTATTCTTCGGTGCTGTCGTCGTCCTCGACCAGGGTAGTGTCGCCGTCGGCGCCGCCATACACGTCGAGCATCAGCAGCGACTTGTCGGAAAATTGTGTGCTGAGCGCGAATTTCTGGCGAGTGATGACCGATCCCGCCTTCACGAACAGGGCGATCTGGTTCGCATCCGGCTTGATCTGCAGGATCGTACCGCCCTGCACCGCATGCTGCGGCCGCCAGTAATCGAACCATTTCCCCGGCGGCAGCCAGACATCCTGCACCTTATCGACGCTGGTGAATGGCGCGACCAGCAAGTCCGGCCCCCACATGTACTGCAAGTCGTATCGCCAAGCGTTCTCCTGGTTCGGATACTCAAGCAGCATAGCGCGCGCGATCGGGATGCCGGTGCTGGCCGCCTCGTGCGCCGCGGAGTAGGTGTAGGGCAGTAGTTCATAGCGCATGCGCGTGAAGGTGTGCGCTACCGCCTGTTCCTGCGCGCTGCGGTCCAGCGGCCAGCGCGACGGCCCCACGCCGTGTGGCTTCCAGATCGGCGCGAAGCTGCCGTAGGCCATTGCCCACTTTTCGTAAATCTCGGCGTCCGGGCCGATCTTCTTTTCCCAGTCGTAAAAACCGCCGGCGTCATGCCCCCAGAACGGGAAACCCGACAGGCCGGCCAGTTGCATGCCACGGATCTGGTTTTTCATTTCGTCGAAATTCGGCTTGATATCGCCGCTCCACAGCGTTGCATAGCGCTGTGCGCCAGCCGTCATGCCGCGCACCCAGACATACGGACGCTCCTTCAGACCGGCTTGATCCCAACCCTCCTCTACCAGCGCTTTTGCGATGAGGAAGAACCAGTAATTGCGCATCTCGGCCGAACTCAGGCCGTTGGCGAGAATCTGCTTTTCCGGCGCCAGGCCTTCTTCGTCGAATTCGTCGATCCACAGCGCATCGCCCGGATAGCCCAGGGCCGGATCCAGGGATTTCTTGTACATGATGTTCCAGAACCATTTGCGGAATTCGGAATTGCTCAGGTCCGGTGCGCTTTCGGAAAAGTCGACCTTGCCGGGATCGGGGAGATTGAAACTCTTCTTCCATCCTTCGCTGAACTGCGCGACGCAGCGGTTGAAGTCAATCGTCAGCACCAGGCCATTCGCCTGCAGCCAGCGCTGGTATTCGGCAGGATCGGGAAATCGGCCCTTGTCCCACTCGATATACGATTCGCAGCGCTTGCCGCCGCCGGCGCGCCAGCGATTGTCGTTGACTACATGATCGATCGGGAAACCGGCGGCGCGGTGCGCCATGATCTTCTGCTTCCACCAGTTTTCATCGGACGGCGTCGGCGAATCGTGGTCGTGGCTCTTGTCCGACAGGGCCAGGCCGAACATGGCCTTGACCGGCAGGCGCGGCTTGCCCGTCAGTTCGACGTAATGCGTCAACACATCTTTCGGATGCGGCCCGGCGATGAAGAAATAATCCATGCGGCCGTCGAAGCCCTGCGTGTTGATACCGAATTCGTAGCGCTTATCCTGTCCGAAGTTGAAAAAATTCTTGAACGTGCTGTTCAGGAAGACCCCATAGCCCTTGCTGGAAATGTAGAACGGGACCAATAACGGCGCCTGTTCGATCTGAACCGAGCCATAGTTGCGTGCAATCGCCTGGCCTTTGAGATCGACCGACTGCGCGCGGCCGAAATAGCTGTGCCCCAAAGCCGTAAAGTGTTCATGATCGTCGAATTCGAAGCTCTGGCTGATGACTTTGTCGTGCCATTGCGTCCCGCCGCGTTCCATCAGGACGGGACGGGACGCGCCGCCGGTGAAATAGCTGATCGCGAGTGTCTTCGGGTCGATATCGAGTTCGATGGCGCTAGGACCGTCAAGAGTCAGGACCAGCTTGCCGCCTCGGTGAGCAATACGGAAGCTGTCATCGTAGGCATGTGAGGCCACCATTTCGTAGTGATTGTCGTCGAAGTATTTTTCGCCGGCGCGGATGCTCTGAATCCGCACGACATTCTTTCCGTACGCGGTCACGCGGATCTGCTCGCCGTGCGCGCCGGTCACGACTACGGAATGCCTGGATTGCGACGCGACATCGGCCCGCGCCGCCCCCGCATGCGCAGGCGATGTCGCCAACAGTACCAGGCCTGCGGCAAAAGCGAGCTTGCGCGCGCGTGAAGCGCAGCGCTGCAGGTGCAAGGCGTTCATTTTCAATTCCATCATTCTTTCTTAACCTCGTTTTTATACATGAGCGATGCCCTTCAAGGGCGGCGGCTTTGCGCGCGGCCCCAGTACCCGCAACCCGCAGTTGGCGTCCAGAAGAGCTGCTGCCGGCCGATATCGGCCTGCCGTGACCGTCAGCATGTCATCCGAAGAAAACACTCAATTTAAGCGTGAACGCAACTGCAAATCCAAGGCCTGCCAATCCCCAGACAAGTGCGGCTACGACTTCAAAGGTATTGCGCAATTCAGGGTGGGGAATAGCCAGCACGGGTAGCAATAGCGCTCGTACGATGCAGATGGTTGCCATTACGGCCAGGGCTGAGCGCTGCAGAGGAGGACGCCGGTCCAACCAGAGGGCCGACGCGGCGTAGTAAGCACATGCGCCCATCAGGCCGGCAATGACGAGACAACTCGCAGGTGCAAGCAAGGTCCCGGACTTGTACGAAAATGTAAACCACGACAGGCCGGCAAATAAGGCGCCCACGTGAATGACAAGGCCTGACAGAGAGATGATGATAGCGAATATCACCAGGGCTCTTGCGATTTTCATGGTGTAGGTTCAGAGGTATTGGATCGGCTAAGGCAGGAGATGTCCCTCATGGCCGACCTCTGCTGCTATGCCAGCATACCATGTTGACAAGCCGCAAAAATTACAGACTGGCAAGGCGGGCTGAGTGCTTGTTAGCGTATGCAATAAAGACCGTGTTCCATGCTTCTTCATACGGGTACGTGATCAAGCCGAATGAGCAGGCCATGGCTTTCCAGATGACCAGGCGTTGTCAGCATCCTCCATCTCGTCAGTGAATGCCAACGACATGGCTAACGACGTGCTGAAAGGCGCGGCAGGCACCGACAGCGCACGCGGCGCGCCGGCCCATGGCGCTGGCGTGAACTGGTGAGGGCATGTTTCGGCGAATTTCCACTTCTGAAATCAGGACCGCCGCACGTAAAACCGTCATTCCCGCCGAGTTCTGCATGAACAGTCGAGACGCAAGCAAACCTGGATCTCCGCCTGCGCGGGGATGATATGCAAAAGGTGCAGGTCATGAAAAAAGCCGCTGACCCTTCCGGATCAGCGGCTTTCGCATTCAAACGCCAGAAATTACTGACCGCGCTTGGCGCGCGCCTTGGCCGCAATCCGCATGCGCAGCGCATTCAGCTTGATGAAGCCGCCGGCATCCGCCTGGTTGTAGGCGCCGCCGTCTTCGTCGAAGGTCGCGATGTTCATGTCGAACAGCGAATCGGTCTTCGAGTCGCGCGACACGACGATCACGTTGCCCTTGTAGAGCTTGACGCGGACCCAGCCGTTCACGCTTTGCTGGGTGTGGTCGATGAGGGTCTGCAGCGCGACGCGCTCCGGGGCCCACCAGTAGCCGTTATAGATCAGCGAAGCGTAGCGCGGCATCAGGTCGTCCTTCAGGTGCGCCACTTCGCGGTCCAGGGTGATCGATTCGATCGCGCGGTGGGCTTTCAGCATGATGGCGCCGCCCGGGGTTTCGTAGCAGCCGCGCGACTTCATGCCGACGTAGCGGTTCTCGACCAGGTCGAGCCGGCCGATGCCGTGCTTGCCACCCAGGCGATTCAGCTCGGTCAGCACCTGCGCCGGGGTCATCTTGACGCCGTTCAGGCCGACGATGTCGCCGTGCGCGTATTCGATGTCCAGGTATTCCGGCTGGTCGGGCGCCGCTTCCGGCGACACGGTCCAGCGCCACATCGATTCCTCGGCTTCCGCGCTCGGGTTTTCCAGGTGGCGGCCTTCGAAGGAGATGTGCAGCAGGTTGGCGTCCATCGAGTAGGGCGCGCCGCCGTTCTTGTGCTTCATGTCGATCTCGATGCCGGCGTCTTCCGCGTACTTCAGCAGCTTCTCGCGCGACAGCAGGTCCCATTCACGCCACGGGGCGATGATCTTGACGTCCGGCTTCAGCGCGTAGGCGCCCAGCTCGAAGCGCACCTGGTCGTTGCCCTTGCCGGTGGCGCCGTGCGAGATGGCGTCGGCGCCGGTTTCATTGGCGATCTCGATCAGGCGCTTGGCGATCAGCGGACGCGCGATCGAGGTGCCCAGCAGGTATTCGCCTTCGTAGACGGTGTTCGCGCGGAACATCGGGAACACGAAGTCGCGCACGAATTCTTCGCGCACGTCGTCGATGTAGATGTTTTCCGGCTTGATGCCGAACTTGATGGCCTTGGCGCGCGCCGGTTCCAGCTCTTCACCTTGTCCCAGGTCGGCGGTGAAGGTAACGATTTCGCAGTTGTAGTGATCCTGCAGCCATTTGAGGATGACCGAGGTATCGAGGCCGCCGGAGTAGGCGAGGACTACTTTTTTAATGTCGCTCATGGGAGTTCCAGTGATGTGAGGCGTGGAGGGATGTTGTGGTCAGCCGGCTCGGGCACCAGGCCCGCGCCGACGATCAGACTTCGTTGCGGTAAAAAATCAGGGTCGTGGTGGTCGGCTCATTTGTCTTCGATGCGGCCCAGCAGCAGGTACTCGATCAGCGCCTTCTGCACGTGCAGCCGGTTCTCGGCTTCGTCCCACACCACCGATTGCGGGCCGTCGATGACTTCGGCCGCCACTTCCTCCCCGCGGTGGGCGGGCAGGCAGTGCATGAACAGCGCGTCGGGTGCGGCGCGCGCCATCTTCGGGCCGTCCACCATGAAGCCGTCGAAGGCTTTCAGGCGTTCGG
Organism: Massilia sp. 01N417; assembly: GCF_056399645.1. NCBI lineage: Bacteria > Pseudomonadati > Pseudomonadota > Betaproteobacteria > Burkholderiales > Oxalobacteraceae > Massilia > Massilia sp. 01N417. The sequence goes on from NZ_JBFTRS010000031.1 coordinate 8,110, forward strand.
CGTTTTCCTTTTCGTAGCCCATGCTGGTCCACACGTCGGTGTTGACCAGGTGCGCGCCCTGGCAGGCATCCGAAGGGTTCTCGAAGAAGGTGTAGTTCTTCGTCTTGACGAGAGCCGGATCGATGTCGTAGCCCTTCGGGGTCGACACGTTCAGGTGGAAGCCGAATACCTCGGCCGCCTGCAGCCACGAATACAGCATGTTGTTGGCGTCGCCGATCCAGGCCACCGTCTTGCCGGTGATCGAACCGCGGTGCTCGAAGAAGGTGAACACGTCGGCCAGCACCTGGCAGGGGTGGTGCTCGTTGGTCAGGCCGTTGATGACCGGCACGCGCGAATTCGCGGCGAAGCGCTCGATGATGTCCTGGCCGAAGGTGCGCACCATGATGATGTCGCACATGCGGCTCATGACCTGGCCGGCGTCTTCCACCGGCTCGCCGCGGCCCAGCTGGCTGTCGCGCGTGTTCAGGTAGATCGCGGCGCCGCCCAGCTGGTGCATGCCGGCTTCGAAGGAGAGGCGGGTACGGGTCGAGCTCTTTTCGAACACCATCACCAGGGTGCGGTCGACCAGCGGGTGGTAGACCTCGTAGGCCTTGAACTTGCGCTTGATGACGGCCGCGCGCTCGATCACGTACTCGAACTCGTCGCGGGTGAAGTCGGAGAATTGCAGGAAGTGCTTGATGGGAGTCTGGACAGCCATGTTAGGTCGGGAATGCGGGGGATCTTCTGAATTATATTCCATCAATACAAGGTCTGTTCAGACTCATGTAGTAATTGCGCATACAGCTCGTGGCGGATCTTCGCGATCTTGCCTTCTCCGACCGCGCCCAGGATGGCGCATTGCGGCTCGGCCAGGTGGCGGCAATTGTAGTATTTGCAACCACCCAGGAAGGGCTTGAACTCGACGAAGGCGCGCTCCAGCATGCCTTCGGTCAGGTGATACAGGCCGAATTCCTGGAAGCCGGGCGAATCGATGATGTTGCCGCCGGCGTCGCCGGGCAGGCGGTACAGCCGGGTAAAGGTCGTGGTGTGCTTGCCGGTGTCCAGCGCTTCGGAGATCTCGCGCACCGCGATGTCCGCGTCCGGCACCAGCAGGTTGATCATCGAGGACTTGCCCATGCCGGACTGGCCGATGAAGATCGAGGACTCCCCCAGCAGCAGCGGCATCAGGGTCGCCACGGTGCCTTCCGGATCGGCCTTGGCCGAGACCTCGTGCAGCGGGTAGCCGAGCTTGGCGTACAGCGCGGCGCGTTCGCGGGCGCGCGGCAGCAGCTCTTCGACGTCGACCTTGTTGAGGATGAGGTGGGCCTCGACGCCGGCCGCCTCGCAGGCCACCAGGGCGCGCGAGACCAGGTCGTCGGCGAAGCTCGGTTCGGTGGCGACGACGATGAAGAGGCGCGTGATGTTCGCCGCCAGCAGCTTCGACTTGTACTGGTCGGAGCGGTAGAGCAGGGTGCTGCGCTCGGCGATCTTCTCGATCACGGCCTGGTCGTTCGAGGTGCGCTTCAGGTGCACGATGTCGCCGACCGCGACGTTGGTCTTCTTGCCGCGCGTGACGCACTGGAGGAATTCTCCGTCGACGTCGGCCAGGTAATGGCGGCCGTGGGCCGCGACGATGGTGCCGGTCAATTCAGCGCTTTTGCTCATTCCTTTGCTCATGCGCCGGCCCGTCCCGCGTACAGCGCGTCGGCTTTCGCAGCGCAGATGAAGTCGTTCTCGCTGAGGCGGTGGCCGGCGGAGTGCGTGGTCCAGGAAGCCGTGCAGCGGCGGTAGCCGACCTGCAAGTCCGGGTGGTGGTCTTCGCGATGCACCATGAAGGCCAGCGCGTTCACGAATTCGATGGTCTCGTGGTAGTCGCGGAACAGGAACTCGCGCACCAGGCGGTTGGCGTCGACATGCCAGCCGGGCACTTGCGCAAGCAAAGCGGCAGCGGCGGCATCGTCCAGCGCCGCGGCGCCGTGGGTGCAGTGGCGTTCATGCAGGGGCAGGGCCTTGTTCATGTTCATGCCGGCTCCATGCCGGCCGTACCGGAAAGCGCGCCCGCTTCGTGCAGGTGACGGATGCGGATCGAGGCCGGCGGGTGCGAATCGTAGAAGGCCGAGTGCAGCGGGTCCGGCGTCAGGGTCGAGGCATTGTCCTCGTACATCTTGACGAGGGCCGAGACCAGGTCGCGCGCATCGCTGTGGCTGGCGGCGAAGGCATCCGCCTCGAACTCGTGCTTGCGCGAGGTGATCGAGGTCAGCGGCGCGAAGGGGAAGGTGAACACCGGCAGCACCAGCATGAACAGCAGCAGCGCCATCGCATCGTTGTTCTGGCCCAGCAGCGGAGTGACGCCCAGGCCGGTGTAGAACCACACCTGGGTCTTCAGCCAGCCCAGCAGGGCCAGGAACACCAGGGACAGCGCGAACGCGACCACGATGCGCTTGACGATGTGCTTGAGCTTGAAGTGCCCCAGTTCGTGGGCCAGCACGGCTTCGATCTCGGCGGGCGCGAGGCGCTCCAGCAGGGTGTCGAAGAAGACGATGCGCTTGTTGGCGCCGAAGCCGGAAAAGTAGGCATTGCCGTGGCTTGACCTCTTGCTGCCGTCCATCACGAACAAGCCTTTCGATGCGAAGCCGACGCGCGCCATCAGGCCTTCGATGCGGCTTTTCAGGCTGTCGTCGGCGAGCGGCGTGAACTTGTTGAACAGCGGCGCGATGACGGTCGGGTAGATCACCATCATCAAGAGCTGGAAGCCGCTGAACACCAGCCAGGCGTACAGCCACCACAGGGGACCGGTGCGCTCCATCAGGAACAGCACCACCCACAGCAGCGGCAGGCCGATCACGGCGCCGACCAGCGTGCTCTTGACCATGTCCGCCAGCCACAGCTTGAGCGTCATCTTGTTGAAGCCGAAGCGCTGCTCCAGCACGAACTGGAACCAGTACGTGAACGGCAGGTCGAGCAGGCCGGCGATGGCGGCGTAGGCGACGACCAGGCCGATCTGGTGCGCCATGCCGGGGCCCAGCAGGTGCAGCAGCGCGATCGACAGTGCCTGCAGCCCGCCCAGCAAGGTGAAACCGATCAGCACCAGGCCGCTCCAGACCGCGTGGATCAGGCCGAAGCGGGTCTTGGCGACCGTGTAGTCGGCAGCCTTGCGGTGGGCGTGCAGGGGGATGCGGTCGGCAAATTCGGCCGGCACCTGATCACGGTGACGCAGGACGTGGCGGACGTGCCGGCTGGCCAGCCAGTACCGCAACACCAGGGTCAGCATGAAAAAAATGACGAACAAAACCGAAAACGCGAATGAAAGCATCGTGTGCCTGTGAGAAAATCCTACATTTCGGGGGCCGAGCACGGTTTTACGCCTGTGCTCTCACCCCGACTGACTATAGCCAAAGAACAGATTATGTCACAAGCCAACGAAACCCAAACCCCGACCCTTACCCCGCGCCCGAACGACATGAACCTCGTCTGGCTCGACATGGAAATGACCGGCCTCGATCCGGACAGCGACCGCATCATCGAAGTCGCGGTGGTCGTCACCGACGCCGAGCTGAACATCCTGGCCGAAGGCCCGGTCTTCGCCATTCACCAGAGCGACGAAACGCTCGACAAGATGGACAACTGGAACAAGGGGACCCACGGCAAGTCGGGCCTGATCGATCGCGTGAAAGCCTCGACCGTGAACGAAGCCCAGGCCGAAGAGCAGCTGATCGCCTTCCTGAAGCAGTGGGTGCCGGCCAACAAGTCGCCGATGTGCGGCAACTCGATCTGCCAGGATCGCCGCTTCATGGCGCGCGGCATGCCGAAGCTGGAAGCCTTCTTCCACTACCGCAACCTGGACGTCTCGACCCTGAAGGAACTGTGCCGCCGCTGGAAGCCGGAACTGGCATCGGGTTTCAAGAAGGCGCAGAAGCATACCGCGCTGGCTGACATCGTCGAGTCGATCGAAGAACTGCGCTACTATCGCGAGCACTTCATTAAGCTGTAAGTTGTAAAGTGCCCGCGCGGCACGACACAATGTTGAAATGGTGAATCGTCTCGCCATGGAATAGGGAATAATCGATCATGGCTGACATTCTGCGCATTACCGCCGGGCTGGGCGACAGCGAGACCCGGCGCCTGCTCGGCGCGCACGACTGGCAATCGTCGCCGCTCGGCCCGCCGGATTCCTGGCCGCCCGAACTGGCCACGGCCGTGTCGATGGTGCTCAGCTCGACCTTCCCGATGTTCCTGGGCTGGGGACCGGAGCTGGTCTTCCTCTACAACGACGCCTACGCCCGGATTCTTGGGGACAAACACCCGTCCGCCTTCGGTGCCCGGTTCCAGCGTGTCTGGTGGGAGCTGTGGGCCGACGTCGGTCCGATCGCGGAACGGGCCATGGCCGGCCAGTCCTCGTATTTCGAAGACATGCCGCTCGCCATGGAGCGCAAGGGCTATACCGAGCAGACCTGTTTCACCTTCTCGTATTCGCCCCTGCACGACGGCGAGGGCAGGGTGATGGGCCTGTTCTGCACCTGCATCGAAACCACTGCCCGCGTCGAAGCCGAACGCCGCGCCGCCTTCGAGCTGGCGCTGGCCGACGCGCTGCGCCCGACCACCTCCGGCGAGGAGGCGATCGCCACCGCCAGCGCCCTGCTGGGCAAGGAACTGGGCGTGGAGCGCGTGATGTACGGCGAAGTCGACGACGAGCGCAACACCTTCTACGTGCCGCGCGACTGGAAGCGTCACGGCACGTCCAGCTTGTCCGGCAATACCTTCGCGATCGAAGCCTTCGGCGAGGACGTGGCCAGGGCCGGGCGCGCCGGCGACGTCATCGCCATCACCGACGTGCGCATCGATCCGCGCACCGCCGCCCACCAGCAGGCCTACCTGATGGCCATGGGCGTGACCGCCAGCCTGCTGGTGCCGCTGGTGAAGTCGGGCCGCCTGGTGTCCTTCCTGGCGCTGGGTCACGAGCATCCGCACCGCTGGAGCGAGGCCGAGATCGCGCTGGCGCGCAGCATGTCGGAGCGCCTGTGGACCGCGGTCGACCTGGCGCGCGCCCACGAAGCCCTGCGGGCGGAGCGCGACCGCAGCCAGGTCATCCTCGATTCGATCGCCGAGGGTTTTGGCCTGCTCTCATCCGACTGGACCGTCCTCGAGATGAATGCCGAGGGGCTGCGCCTCGGCAGCCGCAGCGCCGAGCAGGTGATCGGGCGCAATCACTGGGAGATCTGGCCCGAATCCGTGGACAGCGAACTTGGACGCATGTATGGCCGGGCCATGTCCGAGCGGCTTGCCGGTAGTGTCGAATACCTGCATCGCTTGCCCGATGGGGTGGTGCGCACCTACGAGGTGAGGGCTTACCCCACCAGCAACGGCGGCCTCGTCAGCTTCTTCCTCGACATCAGCGAGCGCAAGCAGGCCGAGGAAAAGCTGCGCGCGGCCGACCAGCGCAAGGACGAATTCCTGGCCATGCTGGCGCACGAGCTGCGCAATCCGCTGGCGCCGATCAGCGCCGCCGCGGACCTGCTGAGGATCGGCCGCCTCGACGAGAACCGGGTGCGCCAGAGCAGCGCCATCATCGGGCGCCAGGTGAAGCACATGACCAGCCTGGTGGACGACCTGCTGGACGTCTCGCGCGTCACGCGCGGGCTGGTGACCCTGGCGCGGGCGCCGGTGGCGGCGCGCACCATCGTCGATGAAGCGATCGAACAGGTGCGCCCGCTGTTCGAGGCCCGCCGCCAGGCCCTGTCGGTGCGGCTCGACGATCCCGAGGCCACGGTCCTCGGCGACAAGGCGCGCCTGGTGCAGGTGCTGGCCAACCTGCTCAACAACGCGGCCAAGTACACGCCGGAAGAGCGCCGTATCGACATCGAGGCCCGGACCCGCGGCGAACACCTCGAGCTGGTGGTGCGCGACGAGGGCATCGGCATGGAGCCGGAACTGGGCGACCGCGTGTTCGAGCTGTTCGCCCAGGGCCAGCGCTCGGCCGACCGCTCGCAGGGCGGACTGGGGCTGGGCCTGGCGCTGGTCAAGCACCTGGTCGAGCTGCATGGCGGTAGCGTCGAATGCGCGAGCGCCGGAACGGGCCGGGGCAGCAGCTTCATCGTGACCCTGCCGCTGATGCAGTCCGCCGCGCACGGCGAGGAGCCGGGTGCCGCGGGCGCGCCGCCGCTGCAGGGACAGCTGCTGCGCCTGCTGGTGGTGGACGACAACGTCGACGCCGCGGCCACCCTGGCGATGCTGCTGGAAGCCTGCGGCTACGAAGTGATGGTGGAGAACGATTCGCTGCGCGCCCTCGAGCGCGCGTGGCGGGAGTGTCCGGAGGTGGCCCTGCTGGACATCGGCTTGCCGGAAATGGACGGCAACGAGCTGGCGCGCCGCCTGCGGGCCGATCCGCGCACCCGCTCGATGCTGCTGGTGGCGGTCACCGGCTACGGCCAGGAGCAGGACCGCCGCGCCGCCCTCGAAGCCGGCTTCGACCACCACATGGTCAAGCCGGTCGATCTCGACAAGCTGGCGGCGATCCTGGCCGGCGTGGCCGGCGCCTGATCAGCGCATCTGCCTCATCGCATCTGTGTATAGTTGACCGGGATCCAGCGGTAGCCCTTGCCCTGGGTCTGCAGGTAGCCGATGCCCGGGAATTGCAGGTGGGCGCCGCCGATCAGGTAGCCCTTTTTCGCGGCATCGTCGAACACCTTCCTGCGCGCGGCGTAGGCCGTCTTCTCGTCGCTGTCGAAGGCGACCGTCACTTGCGGATTGTCCATCTGCACGGCCGCCACGTGGATCAGGTCGCCGATCAGCACCAGCTTCTGGCCGCGGCTCTCGACCACATAGGTGGTGTGGCCCGGGGTGTGGCCGTGTTCCGCCAGCGCCGAGACGCCCGGCACCAGCTGGCCGTCGGCTTCGATCGCCTTGAACTTGCCGGCCTTGACGTAGGGGTTCAGCGAGGCCATCGCGCCCTGGTAGTCGGCCTTCTCGTCGGCCGGGGCCTTGTCCATGTTCGCCTGGCTCAGCCAGCGGTCGGCATCCGGCTTGCCGGCGCGGACCACGGCGTTCGGGAAGTTGCGCTGGCCGTCATGGGACAGGCCGCCGACGTGGTCGCCGTGCAGGTGGGTGATGTAGATCTCGTCGATCTGTTCCGGCTGGTAGCCGGCGGCCTTCAGGTTCTGCAGGAACTTGCCTACGGTCGGGCCGAACAGGGCGCCGGCGCCAGTGTCGACCAGCACCAGCTTGCTGCCGGTATTGATCAGGAAGGCATTGTCCGAGGTTTCCAGCGGCAATTTCAGGTGGTTCTTTTCCAGCGCGGCGCGGGTCAGTTCCGGCTTCTGGTGCAGGATCTGGTCGACCGGCAAGTCGAAGGTGCCGTCGTTGATCGGGGTGACTTCGATGTCGCCGACCATCATGCGGTAGTAGCCGGGGGCCGGGGTCTTGACCATCGGCGCGGCGGCGTGGGCGGCGGCCACGAGGGCGGCGGCGGCGGCGATGGCGGACAGGGCGTGCTTGAGCGGTTTCATCATGTTCTTGTTCCCAAGAGAGATAGGCAATGGCGCGGTTTGCGTATTGCCTATCGTACATGATTGCTCTACGTTATGCTTGCCGCCGCGACAAGGGATGGCGTCGCAGCACACGGCGCTCGTGCTCTTCGGCGTGCAGGCCGGCGGTTGCCTTGATCAGGTCGCTGCGGCTGACGATGCCCAGCAGCCGCGGCTCGCCGGCGCTGGCCACCACCGGCAGGCGTTCGATGCCGTGCACCGCCAGGCGGGTGGCGACGATGCGGCAGGTCTCGCCGGCCAGCGCCACCGGTGGGCGGTTGATCCCGAAGAGCTGGCCCACCTGGGTATCAGGCGCCTGGCCGTCCAGCGCGTCGCGGTCCAGCATGCCGACCAGCAGGCCGGCGCGGGTGACCGGGAAGCCGCGGTGCTTCTGGCCGGGGCCGAAGTGGGAGGCCAGCACCTCGGCCACCGTAGCGCCGGCGTCGACGCTCTGGACCTGGCCGGTCATGACTTCGGCCACGCTGTGGCGCTCGAGCGGGTCGATGCCGTATTCGCGGTAGATGTGGTGGCCGCGGCGGGCGATTTTCTCGGTCAGGATCGAACGGCCCATGGTCAGCACCGTGAAGCCGTAGGCGCCGGCGGCGGCGGCCAGCAGCGGCAGCAGGGCATTCGAATCGTGGGTCAGCTCGAAGGCGAACACCACCGCCATCACCGGCGCGCGCATCATGCCGCCCAGGGTGGCGGCCATGAAGACCAGCGGCCACAGGGCGGGTTCCGCGCCCGGCAGCCAGGGCGAGAGCAGGGAACCGAGGCCGGCGCCCAGCATCAGCAGCGGGGCCAGCACGCCGCCCGAGGTGCCGGAGGCCAGCGCGATCAGCCAGATCAGGAACTTGACGGCCAGCAGGGCCAGGACCGCGCCCAGCGCCAGGTGGTTGTGCAGCAGGTCGCCGATCACGTCATAGCCCACGCCCAGGGCGCGCGGCTGGAAGTAACCGCCGATGCCGACCGCGAGGGCGCCCAGCGCCGGCCACCACATCCAGTGGATCGGCAGTCGATGGAACCAGTCCTCGACCTTGTACAGCATGGTCGACATGGTCCACGACAGCGCCCCGCACAGGACGCCGGCCGCCACGCAGGACAGCAGGGCGATCGGCGCCACCGGCATGGTCTGCAGCGGGAACAGCGGACCCGCTGCCATCGCCAGCGGGCGCAGGAAGCCGGCCACCGCGCAGGCCACCGCCACCGGCAGCAGGCTGCGCGGACGCAGTTCGAACAGCAGCAGCTCGACCGCCATCAGCACCGCCGCCACCGGGGTGCCGAACACCGCCGTCATGCCGGACACGGCGCCGGCCACCAGTAGCGACTTGCGCTCGCCGCCGGTCAGGTGGAAGTGCTGGGCGATCAGCGAGCCGATCGCGCCGCCCGTCATGATGATCGGACCTTCGGCGCCGAACGGGCCGCCGCTGCCGATCGCGATGCCGGAGGCCAGCGGCTTCAGCACCGCTACCTTGGGCGACATCGCGCTGTCCTTGAACAGGATCGCCTCGATCGCTTCGGGGATGCCGTGACCGCGGATCTGCTCGGTGCCGTAGCGCGCGATCAGGCCGATCACGATACCGCCGATGACCGGCACGGCGACGACCCAGGCGCCCAGGCCGTGGTTGGCCGGCGAGAGCTCGGCCAGCGAGAAGCGCTGGTAGAAGAACAGGTCGGTGAAGAAGCGGATCAGGAGCAGCAGCACGTGTGCGGCAAGCACGGCGAGGGCGCCGATGACGGCGGCGATCGCCGCGATCAGCAGCAGGCGCAGGTCGCCGGAAAAGTCGCGGCGGTCGGGCAAATGGTCGGGCAAATGAGGGTGGGCGGACATCTGGGGACTCAATCGAGGTTGGGAATCGTGAACACGCCTTGCAGGGCGCGCAGTTCGGCGCGGTGGATCTCGGCCAGGCGCGTCAGGATGGCTTCGCCGTGCGGCAGCAGGTGGACTTCGACGCGGCGGCGGTCGTCGGCATTCGCGCGCCGTTCGACCAGGCCGCCGGCTTCGCAGCGCGAGACCAGGGCCACCACCCCGTGCGGCTTGGCCTGCAGGCGCTCGGCCAGCTCGCCGACGGTCGCCCATTCGCGTCCCTTGAAGCCCTTGATGTGCAGGAGCAGCAGGTATTGCAGGGGCGTGATGCCCTCGGCCTGGACGGCGTTTTCCGAAAAGTGCTCGTAGCGCCGCATCTGGTAGCGGAATTCGGAGAGTGCGGCGAAGTCGGACTTGGCAAGCGGGGAGGGCGGTGCTTTTGCTTTCACTGATGGGGTCGTGGCAAGGAAGAGCCAAATAATATATCATATTGTGATGTTTTTTTCGTAGAAGTTTTATCTTGGACCAGACTTTGCAATGGATGCGTGCCTTCGTGCCGCAACGTAATTCCGTACCGCGTCCCGAAAGGATGCGTTCGGTGGCAGGTGCCCTGATCGGCCTGCTCCTCACCGCCGGGCTCAGCATGCAACTGCTCGGCACGGCCACCCTGCCGGCGGCCCTGGTGGCGCCGATGGGCGCCTCGGCCGTGCTGCTGTTCTGCGTGCCGGCCAGCCCGCTGGCCCAGCCGTGGTCCGTCATCGGCGGCAATACCATCTCGGCCTTGGTCGGCATCGCCTGCGCCAAGGCGATCGGCAATCCGCTGCTGGCGGCGCCGCTGGCGGGTTCGCTGGCGATCCTCGTGATGTTCCTGCTGCGCTGCCTGCACCCGCCCAGCGGCGCGGTGGCGCTGACCACGGTGCTGGGCGGCCCGGCCGTGCACGCGGCCGGCTTCGGCTTCGCCTTCGTGCCGGTGTGCCTGAACTCGACCCTGATCGTGCTGGTCGCGCTGGTCTTCAACAACCTGACCGGGCGCCGCTATCCGCACACCCAGCAGTCGATGCTGAACAACGTCCACGCGACCCGCGACCCGGTGCCGACCGCGCGCCTCGGCTTCACGAAGGAGGACCTGGACGCCGCGCTGGCGCGCTACGGCCAGGTGCTCGACATCAGCCGCGACGACCTCGAAGAGATCCTGCTCGAGACCGAAGTCCAGGCCTACGGCCGCCGTTTCGGCGTCGTCACCTGCGGCGCGATCATGTCGAAGGATGCGGTGACGGTCCGCCCCGGGATGCCACTGGCCGACGCCTGGCGCCTGCTGCGCCAGCACGGCCTGCACGCGCTGCCGGTGCTGGACAAGGCGCAGCGCGTGGTCGGCATGGTCGGCCAGAACGATTTCCTGCACCACGCGGGCCTGGACGATTACCAGACCCTGGGCGAACGCCTGCGCGGCCTGTTCGACCACCTGCTGGGCATGCGCAGCCGGCCGGGCAAGGTGGTCGAGATCATGCACCGCCAGGTGAAGACGGTGAGCATCGACGACCCGATCGCCGAGCTGGTGCCCCTGATGACCAACCGGGGCCTGCACCACATTCCGGTGGTGGATGGACGCGGCGTATTTGCCGGCATCGTCAGCCAGTCGGATATGCTGGCGGCAATGTACGAAAGCCGCCTGAGCGCCCCGGCCTGAACCCGGCAGTTTTTCGCGGGAACGTTCGGGGCGCGGCGTGCATCCAATCGGCATCACGCAACCGGCATCACGCCAGGGAGAACGCCATGCTGCAGCCTGCAGTCGACGATGATTCGGACGCCGCCCTCCGGCAGCGTGTGGTGGATGGGGAGCAGGCCGCCTTCGCGCGCCTGATGCGGCGCCATAACCGGCGGCTCTACCGGGTGGCGCGCAGCATCCTGCGCGACGATGCCGAGGCCGAGGATGCGCTGCAGGAAGCCTACATCCAGGCTTACCGCGGCTTGCCGGACTTCCGCGGCGAGTCCGCGCTCGCCACCTGGCTGACCCGCATCGTGATGAACGCCGCCCTGATGCGCCGCCGCAGCGTGGGGCGGATGGCCGAGGTCATCGAACTGGGCGCCGAGCCGGCCATGGACGCGTTCTGCGCCACGCGCGAGGCGGGCGAAGCCGGACAGCCGGAACAGCCCGAACAGGCCGCGCTGCGTTCCCAGGCCAGGGGCCTGATCGAAGCCAAGATCGATGCCTTGCCGAAAGCCTTCCGCACCGTGTTCGTGCTGCGCGCGGTCGAGGAACTCAGCGTCGAGGAAACCGGACAGCTGCTCGGCATTCCCGAGGCCACCGTGCGCAGCCGCTACTTCCGCGCCCGGGCCATGCTGCGCGAGGCGCTGGCGCGGGAGCTCGACTTCGCGCTCGACGATGCCTTCGGCTTCGACGGCGAACGCTGCGACCGTATCGTCGCCAACGTCATGCGCCGGCTGGAAGAGGATACGGCGGGCTGAAGATGCCGGGAACGCGGCGCGGGTTTGCTGCATCGAATGGCATGTTCCACTTCCTAAAACCAATGGAGACTGCCATGACCATCAAGAAGCCCCTCGCCACCGTCCTGTGCGCACTGCTGGCCGCTGCCCCGCTCGGCGCCGTCCACGCCGCCAATCCCAACGATGCACAGATCGCCGCCATCGTGGTGGCCGCCAACACGGTCGACATCGACGCCGGCAAGCTGGCCGAAGCGAAGACCAGGAACAAGGACGTGCGCGCCTTTGCCCAGCGGATGGTGGCCGACCATTCGGGCGTCAACAAGCAGGCGGTGGCGCTGGTCAAGAAACTGCACGTGACGCCGGAAGCGAACGACACCAGCAAGTCCCTGACCCAGGGCGGCGACACCACGCGCGACCGCCTCAAAGGCCTGTCCGGCCACGACTTCGACAAGGCCTATGTCGACAACGAGGTGAGCTACCACGAGACGGTGCTCGATGCCCTCGACAAGACCCTGATCCCGAGCGCGTCCAACGCCGAGCTGAAGGCGCTGCTGGTCAAGGTGCGGCCGGCTTTCGTGGCCCACCTGGAGCACGCGAAGCACATCCAGGCGGAACTGAAATGAAATCGGTGGCGGTGGCGCTGGGCCTGATGGCCTGGACTGCGGCCGCCGTCGCGGCCGATCATCGTGTGGTCATCGAAGGCATGGCCTTCACGCCGAAGGTGGTGGCCGTGAAGCCCGGCGACACCATCACCTGGGTGAACAAGGACATCTTCGTCCACAACGTCACCGCGGCCGCCGCCGGCATCAGGTCGGGCGACCTGAAGCCGGGGCAGAGCTGGCGCCACACGGTGCGCCGGGGAGCGTCCTTCGACTACCTCTGCAGCCTGCACCCCGTGATGACGGGGCAGGTGCAGATCGAAGCAGGAGGGAAGCCGCTCAGGCCTGCTCGGCCCCGCAGCACTTCTTGAACTTCTTGCCGCTGCCGCAGGGGCAGTCGTCGTTGCGGCCGACCTTCGGCTCCTCGCGGCGCACGGTCTCGACGGCGGCCTTGCGGCGCGGCAGCCAGTAGCGGTGGATGCCGGGCAGGTTGGCTTCGATGTCCAGGGCCAGCTTGTGGGCCAGGCGCGGATCTTCGACCTCGGCCAGCTCGCTTTCCTCGATCTCGTCGGCGCCCAGCAGGTAGATCGGGCGCATCAGCGGACCGGCTTCCGAGTCCCAGATCTCGTCCCAGGAGCCGGGACGCAGGTCCATGCCTTCCCAGAAGCCCCAGCACCAGGCTTCGGCGTCGATCAGCGTTTCGCCGTCGACTTCGTGCTCGACGTAGAGCGGCTCGAATTCCTTGGGCGCGACCTCGAAGGTGATCAGCACTTCGTTCATGAAGCGCATGATCAGGTTGACGATGCGCTGCTCTTCCTTCGGGTTTTTCCACTTGGGCGCGGCGCCTTCCTCGCCCCACACGCGCGGCAGCCACTCGGCCGGCATGATGGATTCCGGGCCGATCGCGATCGCGGTCAGGTAGCCGTGCAGGGTATCCATCGTCATCGCGCCTTCCGGGCTGCGGTCGGACAGCAGGAAGTTGTCGAGATCGTCGAATTCTTTGTCGGTGAGGGGTTGTTCGAGTTGCATGTGTGGTCCAGGGTGATTCTGTTTCGTCGAAGGCGCCAGTGTAACGCCTGCGGCCGCGGACCGGCGGAAAAAAGCGCCGGACAGCTGCTCATGCCGTCCGGCGCAAACGGAAAACCAGCCCCATGTTGCCCGGTATTGTCGAGCTCAGGCTTAATGCCCGCTTAGCCCTTGCTCGCTGCTTCGCGGCGCAGGCCTGCTTCAACGCATCCGGCACCCAGGGCTCCATGACAACCTGCCTCGTCCCGGGGCGCGGTGCGTCCACACACCTTGCGAGCATCATCGATCATAAAATCGGTAAATTTTCATGCAATTCGATTCTTCGCAGAAAAGATTGGCCTTGGCGAGGGGAGTTGGGGCATGAATTCGGCAAAATCGGCCTGCCGGCCTTACAATGGCCGCATGGAATATACATCGGAAACTCACCCCTTCTCGCGGCTCGATCCGCTGATGGTGCTGGATGCGGTCGAGAGCGTCGGCCTGTGCGGCGACGGCCGCCTGCTGGCCCTGAACAGCTACGAAAACCGGGTCTATCGCGTCGGACTGGAAGAGGGCCAGCCGGTGGTGGTCAAGTTCTACCGGCCGGAGCGCTGGAGCGATGCCGCCATCCTCGAGGAGCACGCTTTTACCGAGGAACTCGCCGAACAGGAAGTGCCGGTGGTGCCGGCGTCGGTGCTGGACGGGCGCACGCTGCACCACTTCGGCGGCTTCCGCTTTGCCGTCTTCCCCAGCCGCGGCGGCCGCGCGCCCGAGCTGTCCGATCCCAAGGTGCTGGAATGGATCGGCCGCTTCATCGGCCGCATCCACGCGGTCGGGTCGCGCAAGCCCTTCATGGAGCGGCCGGCGCTGAATCTCGACACCTTCGGACGCGAACCGCGCGCCTGGCTGATTGGACACGGCTTCATTCCGGACGAGCTGCTGACCGCCTACGCCAGCGTGATCGACCAGGCGCTGGACGGCGTCGCGCGCTGCTTCGACCGCGCCGGCGACGTCGCGACGGTCCGCCTGCACGGCGATTGCCACGCCGGCAACGTGCTGTGGACGGCCGACGGACCCCATTTCGTCGACTTCGACGACAGCCGCATGGGCCCGCCCGTGCAGGACCTGTGGATGCTGCTGTCGGGCGAGCGCCAGGAGATGGTGGGCCAGCTCGCCGACGTGCTGGCCGGCTACGAGGACTTCTGCGAATTCGACCCGCGCCAGCTCTACCTGGTCGAGGCATTGAGGACCCTGCGCCTGATCCATTATTCGGCCTGGCTGGCGATGCGCTGGGACGACCCGGCCTTTCCCGCCGCCTTCCCCTGGTTCAATACCCAGCGTTATTGGCAGGACCGCATCCTCGAGTTGCGCGAGCAGGTCGCCCTGATGGACGAGCCGCCCCTGTGGCCGGTGTGATTTGTTGAATTGACGGGCAATCGCGCTTCAGTTCGGCGTGACAGGTTTTCCAGCCATGACGCATAATCACGCCGAGCCCCAGTCCGCCCGCACCGATGAGCCGCCCATGACCGATCACCCCGACCACCACGACGACGCCGATTTCACGATCGACCTGATGCCCGCATCCCAGGAGCACGCCGCGCCCGGCGTCGAGCCGCAGCGCGAACAGCTCGAGAAGCGCGCCATCCAGGAAGGCATCGCGCGGGTCGAGGCCGAGGCCAAGGCGGCGGTGGCGGCCGAGAACCGCGCCCACGCCGAAGCCCGCGCCAGGAGCCTGGCCGAGGAGCGCGCCGCGATCGACGCCGAAGCCGCCGCCGCCGCGCTGGCGAATGTCCAGGCATCGGAAGAGGCGATCGAGGCCAACCGCGACCGCATCGACACCCTGCGCGCCGCCGCCAGGGCCGCCGCCGAGCGCCTGGACGCGATGCGCCAGGAAACCGCCGAGCTGCGCGCCCGCGTCGAAGCCGACACCCGGATCCGCCTCGACGCCGAGTCGCGTGCGCGGGCCCAGGAAGAGGCGCGCCGGCGCGCCGAGGAACAGGCCCGCGCCGATGCCGAGATCGCCGAGCGCGTGGCCCGCCAGGCGGAAGAACTGGCGCAGCAGTCCGAACAGGCGCGCCTGCAGGCCGCCGAGCGGGTCGCCGCCGTGCACGCGGCGCGCGAAGAAGTCAGCCACAGCGCCAGCGCCGATGCGCGGGTCGCGATCCTGGCGCGCGAACGCGAGCGTGCCGAGAGAGCCGCACGCCAGACCGCGGAAAAGCTGGCTGAAGCCGAGGCCGAGGCGCTCGAACTGGCCCTGCAGCGCGAGCGCGCCGACCAGGTCGCGCTGGCGTCCAGCTTCGCGCGCGCCGCCGCCGAGGCGAGGGCGCTGGAAGAAGCGCGCGCCCTGGCCCACATCGAACAGGAGCGCGAGGCGATCGCCCAGGCCCAGGCCGAGTACGAGCGCACCGCCGCGCAGTCGCTGCGCATGCGCCTGCAGACCGAGAAGGAATTGCGCGACGCCGCCGTGCACCGCGAGCGCATGGAAGAGATGGCGCAGGCCGCGCTGGCGGCGCGCCGCGACGCCGAAAGCCGCATCCTGGCCGCCACCGAGGCGCGCATCGACGCCGACCGCAAGCTGCGCGAGACGGCGCTCGAGCGCGCCCAGGCCGAGGAAGACGAAGCGGCCCAGGCCCAGGCGCGCCTGGATGCCGAGCGCGCGGCCGCCGAACAGGCGCGCCTGCGGGCCGAGGCAGACCGCCGGGCGGCCGAGGCCGCCGCACTGGACGCCGAACAGGAGGAACGCGAACGCGCGCTGGCCGAGGAACGCGCGGCGGCATCGCTTGCCGCGGCCGAGGCGCGGGCGGCGGAAAACGCCGCCGAGCAGGCCCGCCTGGCGCATGAAGCCGAACAGGCCGCGCTGCAGCGCGAAGCGGCCCGCCTGGCCGAGCGCCGCGCCCAGGAAGCCGAGACCCTGGCCGGCGCCGAGCGCGAACGCCAGCGGGTCGAGGAAGCGGCGCTGGCCGCCCTGCACGAACGCCAGGAAGCCGAGCGCGCACTGGAAGCCGCCGCCCAGGCGCGCATCGCCGCCGAACAGGAAGAGGCGGCGCTGCTGCGCGTCCAGCTCGAGGCCGAGCAGCGCGCGCTGGCAGCCCAGCACGCGGCCGTGGAAGCCCAGCGCCAGGCGACATTCCATGCCGAACAGCAGGCCGTGCACGAGGAAGCGGCCGCCGCCGCGCAGCAGCAGCGGATGGCGCGCGCCGCCGAGCTGGCGCGGGCCCAGGCCGAACGCGCCGAACACGAAGCCCGCCAGCAGGCCATGGCCGACGAACTGCTGGCCGCCGAGCAGGCGGGGGCCGACGCCGCCCGCGAAGCCCTGCTGCTGCTGGAACAGAAGCTGTCCGCCCAGCGCCAGCAGGCCGCCGCCGACGCCCGCGCCAACGAGGCCGCCGCGGCCCGCCTGGCGTCCGAGCACGCGGCCGTGCTTGCCGCCGAAGCGCGCGCCAAGGCCGAGGAAGAACGCGCCCAACTGGCGCAGACCCGCGAGCTCGCCGAGCAGGCCGCCGCGCGCGCCGCGATGGACAAGCGCGACGCCCAGCGCGCGCTGCTGGAACACGCCCAGCAGGCCGCCGAGATGCAGCGCAAGTCGCTGCAGGCAACCCAGGAAATGCTTGACGCCAAGCGCCGCCTGGTGGAGCTGGAGTCAAGGCGCCAGGAAGAGCAGGTGGCGGAACTGGGCGCGCTGCGCGAACAGATCGACGCCCGCCAGGCCGAGGCCAAGCAGCGCGCCGAATCGGCCGACCTGGCGCGCGAAGTGCTGGGGCGCTTCTCGCAACTGCCGTCGGCCCAGCAGGCGGCGGCGCGGCTGGCCGAGGCGGTTGCCAAGCAGCGCGGCGAAAACTGACGTAGGGTGGGCGCGGCCGGCGTAGGCACACCGTACGGCCCGGAGATCGGCCGCTTCTGGGGCGAGGTCGTCACGCCCTGGCTGGAGCGCCAGGGCCTGCTGGGCGAGCCGACCTATGGCATCGCCCTCGACGATCCCGCCACCACCCCGCCGCAGGACTGCCGCTACGATGCCGGCGTCGAGGTCGGCGAGGATTACGCCGCCCCGGCCGGTACGAGGCTCACGCTGCTGCCGGGCGGGACCTATGCGGTGGCGCGGTTCGCCGGCCAGGCCTGGGAGATCCCGGCGGCCTGGCAGACCCTGTTCCACGAATGGCTGCCGGCCAGCGGCTACACCTGCGATGCCCGGCCCTGCATGGAATACTACCCGCGCAACTGGCGCATGGAGGCCGACGGCAGCTTCGCCTGTGAGCTGAGGATGCCGGTCAGCGGGGGCCGTTGACCCGTTTGTCCTTGAAGAAGTTCCAGGCCTCTTCGGCGGTGTCGACGTCGTGGTTCATATTGCCGACGATCTTGCGCAGGATCCACGGCAGTTCCTCGACCTTGGACGACCCCGTGTGGCCGCCGCCGTCGATGCGCATGAACTGGATCTGCACGCGCGCCGGATCGTTGCCCCAGACATAGCGCGTGGCCGAGGTCGGGTCGGACGATTGCAGGTGGGGCATGCGGAAGCTGAGCGGCGTCTCCGGCAGGCCGGCCAGGCGGCGCCACACGGCCAGCGATTCCTCGGCGCTGATGCCGCTGCCGCGGTCGCGCAGCAGCCAGTGGCCGACCCGGCCGCCATTGTAGGGCGCGATCTCGTCGGCGGTGCCGTGCGAGGCGAACACCGAGATCGGATGCGACGGCGCCCGGCAGCGCGTCTGCATCGCCATCAGGGCGCTCTGCACGCCGATCGCCGCCAGCCGCGGCGCCAGTTCGATGCCGAGACGGTAGGCCATGCCGCCGCCGTTCGAGCTGCCGTACACGTAGATGCGCTCGGGATCGGCGCCGAGCTCGTTGACCGCGGTGTCGATCAGGGCGGCGATGAAGGCGACGTCGTCGCTGGTGGCGTTGCTGGCGGCATCGAGGCGGCAATCGTTCCAGGCCTGCTTGCCGTCGCTGCCCTTGATGCCGTCCGGCGCGATCAGCATCACGCGCTCGCGTTCGGCGAGGCGGATCCAGTCCTGGGAGCGATAGGTGCCGAAGGAAGCGAGGCCGACCATGAAGGCGGCCGAGGCGCCATGGCCGTGCAGCAGGATGACGGTGGGGCGGTTGGCGCGTGCCAGCCGGTCGGGTTCGACCACGAGGTAATGGCGCCGTCCCTCGGGACGCAGCAGCGAGTAGTCGACGATGGTGGACGCCTGCGCCGCGGCCATCGCCGCCCATGCCAGCGCCATTCCCCCAGCCCAGCCTCTCATAGATATGAGAAAGCTTCGGAAAGTGGCCCTGTGATATTTTTTTCGTATCACTTGCCGGGATTCGGCGACACCGGATTTTCACCGCCGACGGCGGCTTTTTCGACGAAATAACTGGTCTCGCCGAAGCAGCTGGTCGGCAGGCCGACGTGCTGGGCATAGCTGAGCTGGACGCGCTGGCCCATGGCTGCCTGCAGCTGCTTGACCACGTTTTCGTCGCGCACGGTGAAGGCGAAGCGTTCGGGGATGGCGCCCGGCATGCTGGACAGCAGGATCTCGCCCTCCCAGGTCTTGCACAGCCAGCCCTTGCGCGACAGTTTTTGCAGGTAGCCGGCGCGTTCACCTTCGGAATACGACCAGTGCAGCACGATCGCCATGTAGAGCGCGAACAGCACGATGGCCGCAACGACGGCGGAGGCGAGGAGGACGCTGGCGCGGCGCGGGAAGGTGGATGGCATGGTCGTGAGGGTGAGTGAATCCGGCGCCCATTCTGACGATGAGCGCGCGAATTGTCAAAAGCTCATGGCCGGCGGGCGTGCCGGACGGTGTTCCGGACCTTCGAGCTCAGACGTTGACGCCGAAGGAGCGCGCCAGCGGACCCAGGCCGCCGTTATAGCCCTGGCCGACAGCGCGGAACTTCCATTCGCTGCCGTAGCGGTAGAGCTCGCCGAAGATCATCGCGGTCTCGGTCGAGCTGTCTTCCGACAGGTCGTAGCGCGCGATCTCGCGTTCGCCCTCGGCGTTCAGGCAGCGGATGAAGGCGCGCCCCACCTGGCCGAAGTTCTGGCGGCGCTGGTCGGCTTCGTGGATGGTCACGGAGAAGGCGATCTTTTCGATCTCCGGCGGTACCCGGGTGAGGTCGACCAGCAGGCGCTCGTCGTCGCCTTCGCCCTGGCCGGTGCGGTTGTCGCCGGTATGCTTGACCGAACCGTCGGTGGATTGCAGGTTGTTGTAGAAGATGAAGTCGGCATCGCCGCGCACCTTGCCGTCGCCGCGCAGCAGGAAGGCGCTGCCGTCGAGGTCGAAGGTGGCGCCGTCGCTGGCGCGCGGATCCCAGCCCAGGCCGATGATGACTTTCTTGAGGGTCGGGTCTTCCTTGGACAGGTTGACGTTGCCGCCTTTTTGCAGACTGATCGCCATATGGTTTTCCTTTCGTTTCGGGGTTGAGTTCAAGCGGATCCGAGTTCCTCGCGCCGCTTGTAGCGGATCGAGGACCACAGCGAGACCAGGATGAAGGCGATGCCGGACAGTCCGGTGAACCATTCCGGAATCTCGTATTCGACGCTGGCGAACATGATCAGGGCCAGGATGCCGATCGCGTAGTGGGCGCCGTGCTCGAGGTAGACGAATTCGTCCAGCGTGCCCTTGTGCACCAGGAACACGGTGAGCGAACGCACGAACATCGCGCCGATGGCCAGGCCCAGCATGATGATGACGACGTCGTTGGTGATGGCGAAGGCGCCGATCACGCCGTCGAAGCTGAACGAGGCATCCAGCACCTCGAGGTAGAGGAAGCCGCCGATGCTGCCCTGCGAGATCATCTTGCCCACCGACGGGTCCGATTCCTCCTCTTCGAGCAGACCGCTGAACCAGTTCACGCCCACGTAGACGATGACGCCGACCACGCCGGCGATCAGCACCGGCAGCTTGGCTGGCTGGGGCATCAGGCTCATGCAGCCGAACACGGCCAGCAGGGTCAGCAGGACGGCCAGGCCTTCGCTGCCGAACTGGCCGACTTTTTCTTCGACCCAGCCCAGCCAGTGGAGTTCCTTTTCCTCGTCGAACAGGAAGTTGAGGAAGACCAGCAGCAGGAAGGCGCCGCCGAAGGCCGCCACCTCGGCGTGCTGGGCGGTCAGGATGCGCGCGTATTCGTCGGGTGTCCTGGTCGCCATGTGCCAGACGTCGAGCAGGCCGAGGCCGGTGGCCACCGAGACGATCAGCAGCGGGAACAGCAGGCGCATGCCGAACACGGCCACCAGGATGCCGATCGTCAGGAACAGTTTTTGCCAGAATGCGTTCCAGTTGCGCAGCACGGAGGCATTCACCACCGCGTTGTCGAAGGACAGCGAGACTTCAAGCACGCCCAGCACCGCCGCGATCCACAAGGCCTGCAGCAGGCCGCCGGCGCCGCCGTGGCTGTAGCCCCACCAGGCGGCCAGCGCCAGCAGGACGACCGTCACCACGAAAGACAGCTTGAAATATTGCATCGAGTTCCCCTTGTATACTGCGTTGTCTGATAAACCACACTGGACAGGATATTACAAGTTTCTCACTGTGGCAGGCGCATGGCTTCTGCGATAATGTTGCCCGACATTATTTTTGTACTCACCTTCGGAACTCACATGGATTTCACTTACCTGCTGACCCCGCTGTTGACCTGGCTGGTGGTCGGACCGATCAAATTCCTGATCAATAGCGCGCGCCAGCGGCGCTGGGCCTTCAACCTGGTCGGCAACGGCGGCTTCCCGAGCAACCACAGCGCCACCGTGACCAGCATGGCGACCCTGATCGCCCTGCGCGAGGGCATCGGCCACCCGGCCTTCGGCGTGGCCGTGACCCTGTGCTTCATCGTGATGATCGACGCCAACAGCCTGCGCCAGCACGTCGGCCGCCAGGCCGCCGCCATCAACCGCCTGGCCGCAGGGGCAGGCGACGGCGGACACCGCACGCTGCGCGAGCGCATGGGACATACCCTGGTCGAGATCGGGGGCGGGATCCTTACCGGGGTGTTGATGGGGAATCTGGTTTATCACCTGTTTGTGAAATAAAAGACAAACATTAACTTGGGTCCCCGCCTGCGCGGGGACGACGTGTCATAACCGCTGGACCTAAGACCGTCATTCCCGCGAAGGCGGGAATCCAAGTCCGTCGCGTACCACCAAGCCCCCATCCGCCCGACTGTCCGCACCCTGTCCGTCCACTGTCCACTTCCGGACGCATTTCATCCTTGCCAACTGCAGTTCGTCGCACGAATACGCAGTTCATCCCACGAAAACCACGCTCTGCCGATCCTCGATTGACGGCCCAAACCGCCTCACGGATACTGCGCGCTGGTTTTTCATATTCTTATATTTACAGCGTACGAGTCCACCCGGGAGATCCACGAAATGCTGCGCAAAACCCTACTCGTCCTTGCCATCGCCTCGGCGCTCGCCGCCTGCGGTAAAGGTCCCAAGGAACCCGCCAAACCGGAAACCGCGACTGCGCAGGCCGATGCCAAGAAGGATGGCAAGGCCGTGCAGCTGCTGGTGTCGCCGGAAGATGTGCTGACGGTGCAGAGCAATGCGCTCGCTTCGGGACCCGTGATCACCGGCTCGATCCAGCCGGAACGCAAGGCCGACCTGCGCGCCGAAGTCTCGGCCGTCGTGCTGCAGGTGCTGAAGGAAAACGGCGAGCCGGTCAAGCGCGGCGACGTGCTGGTCAAGCTCGACGAGACTTCGATCCGCGACACCCTGATGTCGGCCGAGGCCTCGGCGCGCGCGGCCGACCAGGCTTTCGAGCAGTCGACCCGGGCACTGGACCGCCTGAAGACCCTGCGCGCCTCCGGCATGACCTCGGCCCAGGCCCTGGACGATGCCGAAGTGCGTCGCAATACCGCCCAGAGCGAAGTCTCGGCCGCGCGTGCGCGCGTGGCGACGGCGCGCCAGCAGGTCGGCCGCACGGTGGTCCGCGCCCCCTTCGACGGCATCGTGTCCGACCGCAAGGTGTCGGCCGGCGACACCGCCGCCATCGGCAAGGAACTGCTGAAGGTCATCGACCCGACCTCGATGCGCTTCGAAGGCCGCGTCTCGGCCGACAAGATCGCCGCCGTGAAGGTCGGCCAGCCGGTCATGTTCCACGTCAACGGCTATGGCGAGCAACAGTTCAGCGGCATCGTCAAGCGCATCGACCCGGCCGCCAACGACGTCACCCGCCAGGTCGAGGTGCTGGTCGGCTTCAACGGCGGCAAGCAGCCGAGCGTGGCCGGCCTGTACGCCGAAGGCCGCGTCGACGCCGAAGTGAGCGACGCCCTGACCCTGCCGGAATCGGCGATGGTCAAGGCCGGCGACAAGACCTATGCCTGGAAGCTCAAGGGCAATGCCCTGGCCAGGGCCGACCTGACGGTGGGCGCGCGCGATCCGCGCACCGGCAATTTCGAGATCAAGGGCGGCCTGGCGGCCGGCGATGCCGTGCTGCGCCACCCGAACGCCAGCCTGAAGGACGGCCAGAAGATCGAGCTGGCGGCCGCCAGGGCGCAGGCGCTTGCCAGCGCCGGCAACGGCCAGGCCCAAGGGAAACAATAAGGATAAGCCTCCATGTTCCTTTCCAATTTCAGCGTCAAGAAGCCGGTCGCCACGATCGTGCTCATCATCGCGATGATGGCCATGGGCCTGTACGCCCTGTCCAAGCTGCGCGTGAACAACGAGCCGGACGTGCAGATCCCGATCCTGGTCGTGACCGTCCCGTATCCGGGCGCGTCGCCCGAGACCAGCGAACGCGAGATCGTCAACCGCCTCGAGAAGCAGATGCAGGCCGTCAGCGGCGTGACCGAAGCGCGCGCCTATGCCAACGAGGGCAGCGCCACCATCGTGCTGCAATTCGACTTCAAGCGTAACCTGATCGAGGCGGCGGACGACGTCCGCAACGCGATCGCCGCGGTGCGCTACAAGCTGCCGATCGAGATGCGCGAGCCGGTGCTGCGCCGGGTCGATCCCTCGGCCCAGCCGATCATGAACCTGTCGCTGACGTCGACCACCCAGAGCCATGCCGAACTGTCGCGCCTGGCCGAGGACGTGCTGGCCGACCGCTTCCGCGGCATCGACGGCGTGGCCGACGTGCAGGTCGGCGGTTCGCTCAAGCGCGAGCTGTCGGTGCTGCTGCACGCGCAAAAACTGCGTGAATTCAATGTTTCGGTGACGGATGTCACCAATGCGCTGGGGCGCCAGAACACCAACGCGCCGGTCGGCAAGGTGCGCGGTCCGCTGGACGAGAAAGGCATCCGCCTGGTCGGCCGCATCGACCGTCCCGAAGACTTCTCGCAGGTCGTGGTCAAGCGCAACGGCGATACCGTGGTGCGCCTGAACCAGGTGGCCGACATCAAGGACGGCTTCGCCGACGTCGACACCCTGTCGGTCCGCAGCGGCAAGCCGGACGTCGGCATCTACATCGTGCGCTCCCGCGAAGCGTCCACCGTGACCATCGCCAAGAAGGTCAACGCGATGATCGAAGAGGTGCAGAAGGAGCTGCCGCCCGGCACCAAGCTGGACGTGACCTGGGACGGCGGCAAGTCGGCCCAGGACAGCCTGAACAACGTGATCGAGTCGCTGGTGTTCGGCGCCGTGCTGACCATCTTCGTGGTGTACGCCTTCCTGAACTCGTGGCGCTCGACCCTGATCACCGCGCTGTCGCTGCCGACCTCGGTGCTGGCGGCCTTCATCGCGGTCTGGCTGTGCGGCTTCACGCTCAACTTCATGACCCTGCTCGGACTGTCGCTGGCGATCGGCGTGCTGATCGACGATGCGATCGTGGTGCGGGAAAACATTGTGCGGCACATGGAGAACGGCGAGGACCGCCGTACCGCGGCCCTGAACGGCACCGCCGAGATCGGCATGGCCGTGGCCTCGACCACCTTCTCGATCATGGCCGTGTTCATTCCGGTCGCCTTCATGGGCGGCATCGCCGGCGAATGGTTCCGTCCCTTCGCCCTCACCGTGACCTGCTCGGTTGCCGTGTCGCTGCTGATCTCGTTCACCCTGGATCCGATGATGTCGGCCTTCTGGGGCGACCCGCCGGGCCACCACCATGCGCCGAAGCGCGGCCTGGAAAAATACCTGGCGAAATTCAATACCTGGTTCGACCACCAGGCCGACCGCTACGGCAACGTCATCGCCTGGGCCCTGCATCACCGCCGCTCGATGGCCGTGATCGCGCTGCTGTCGCTGGCGGCCGCCATCGGCCTGCACATGTGGAAGGGCGGCGTGGCCTTCCAGCCCAAGATGGACCAGGGCCAGATCAAGATCGAAGTCCGCACCCCGGCCTCGTCGTCGGTCGAATATGCCCGCCTGAAGATGGAGGAGGCGGCCGCGATCGCCCGCACCCTGCCGGAAGCCAAGGACACCAACAGCTCGATCAACGTGAACGGCGGCTCGATCTATGTCGACATCGGCAAGCGCCGCGAACGCAAGCGCACCGCCTCCGAGGTCGCGACCGCCCTGCGCGAGAAGATCAGCCGCCTGGTGGGCGCCGAGTATGTCGTGATGGACGACCTGTCCGGCAACGGCAAGCCGGTGTCGCTCGACTTCACCGGTCCCGACTCGCGCAAGCTGATGGAACTGACCTCGCGCTACATGGAGAAGCTGCGCCAGGTGCCGGGTGCGGTCGACGTCACCCTGTCCCAGCAGGATCCGAAGGACGAGCTGCAGATCGAGATGGACCGCGGCCTGGCCAACTCGATGGGCATCTCGGTGGGCGACGCCGCCAGCGCGCTGCGCGTGGCCTTCGCCGGCATCGAGGTCGGCGACTGGGTCGACCCGACCGGCCAGAGCCGCGACGTGGCGGTGCGCCTGCACCCGAGCGACCGCGTCGGTACCGACAACATCGAGCGCCTGCCGATCCCGGTGGCCGGCACCAACATGATGGTGCCGCTCGACCAGATCGCGAAGATCACGATGGGCAAGGGCCCGGCCTCGATCTCGCACCGCGACGGCAAACGCGTGGTCACCGTCACCGCCAACGCCCAGGGCCGCTCGAACGGCGAAGTGATGCAGGATGCGATGAAGCTGGCCAAGACGATGGACTTCCCGCCGGGCTACGGCCTGGCGGTGGGCGGCCAGAGCAAGATCATGAACGAGGTGTTCACCAACCTGGGCATCGGCCTGATCTCCGGCATCGGCCTGATGTACCTGATCCTGGTGATGCAATTCGGCTCCTTCACCGCGCCGCTGGGCGTGATGATGTCGCTGCCGCTGTCGCTGATCGGCGTGGTGCTGGCGCTGATCCTGACCGGCGGCACCCTGAACATGATGAGCTTCATCGGCATCATCATGCTGATGGGCCTGGTGGCCAAGAACGCGATCCTGCTGCTGGATGCGGCGCGTTCCCGCGAAGCCGAAGGCATGGACCGCGAAGAAGCCCTGATGGCTGCCGGCCGCGCCCGCCTGCGTCCGATCCTGATGACCACCTTCGCGCTGATCGCCGGCATGCTGCCGGTGGCGCTGGCCCTGGGCGACTCGGGCGAGTTCTACCAGCCGCTGGCGATCTCGATCATCGGCGGCACCATCACCTCGACGATGCTGACCCTGCTGGTCGTGCCGACCTTCTACGACAGCATCGAGATTGCCCGCGACCGCATGTCCGCCAAGTTCCACCGCCGCGTGGTGCGCTTCACGGCGCTGCCGGCCTTCGTGATGACCTTCGTCGAAGCGATCCTGACCATCGTGCTGGTGCGCTTCGTGTTCCGCATGATCGTCAAGGCGGGACGCTTCGCGACCGGCCGCCGCGGTCCGGTGACTGCCTGATCCGCTGCGCCGGTTCGCCGGCGCAAGTGTCCTGCTTCAATGCAAAAGGCCTGCTCGCGCAGGCCTTTTTTTCGTCGTGTCCGGCGGACGGCAGGTACTGGCGCCGCCTTGCCTCCACCGCTTGCCGGCCGCTCAGTAGCTGATGAGTGGCTGCTCAGTGGCTGATCAGTGGCCGCTGGTGCCGGTGCCGGTCGTGCCGGTGCCGGAGGTGCCGGTGCCCGTGGTGCCCGTGCCGGTTGCGCCGGTGCCGGTGCCGGTTCCGGTGCTGTCGACCGGCGGCGTGGTGCCGGTACCGGTGGTGCCGGTGCCGGTTGCGCCAGTGCCGGTATCGCCCATGGTGCCGGTGGCGCCGGTGGTGCCGGTGCCGGAGGTGCCGGTGCTGCCTGCGCCGGTGGTGCCCGCTGCGCCGGTACTACCGGTGCCGCTGGTACCCGAGGTGCTGCTCGGCGCGGTGGCCGACGTGTCGCCGGTACCGGTCGTGCTGGTGGTGTCGTTTTTCTTGCAAGCCGCCAGGCTTGCCATCAGGGCTGCGGCAAACAGAATCTTCGATGCGTTGCTAAGAGCTTTCATTTGTTTTACTCCTCGTTCACGTCTACTTTTTTGCCGCCGTCTCCAGGGTGAGGCGCTGGAGGATCGACGACGCCATTTTGGTTTCCAGCAGAACTTTTCATCCCGTCAGGGAACCATCAGGGAACCGACGCAAGACGCGGCCCCTTGTGGTGTACGAATTCGACTCCGGCTTCCCCGCATGGTTCTGCCGATGCGCCGAATTGCACACTTCTTTCAGATAAGAGCCGAACCATCAGCGTTCAACCCTTCCCCCCGGCGAAACTGCCGGATGGCCGTGATGCCGCGTCGGCAGCATCGCCGGCGGCTTGTTCGAGCAGCGCGGGGACTTCGTCCGCCAGTTCCCGCGCCAGATAACCGAGCCTGCCGAGGCGCGCCGCGAGGCGGTCGCCGGCGCGCGCATGCAGGACCACGCCCCAGCCCGCCGCCTGGGCGAGCTCGGCGCCGCGCGCCGCCAGTCCGGCGATGATGCCGGCCAGGACGTCGCCCGAGCCCGAGGTGCCGAGCCCGGCGTTGCCGCCTTCGTGCTGCCAGCGCTCGCCCTGCGGCGTGGCGATCACCGTACGCGCACCCTTCAGCGTGACCACCGCGTTCCAGCGCAGCGCCATCTCCAGGGCCAGCCGGTCGTCGCCGTCGGCGATTCTTTCCTTCGGGATGCCGGTCAGGTGCGCCATCTCGCCCGCATGCGGCGTCACCAGCACGGGAACGTCGAAGCGGAAAGGCGGGTTGACGCCGTGCGGCGGATGCAGGATCGCGCCCATCGCCTCGGCGTCGAGGATGACGCTGGTTTCCGTGCCTTGCAGGCGCGGCAGCAGGGCGTGTACCAGGCGCGCGGTGGCGGCCTCGTCCTGCATGCCGGGACCGATCAGGATGGCGTTGATGCGGTCGGCCAGCGGATCGAGGGCGGCCACGGCTTCGACCGTGAAGCCGCCGGCTTCGTTCTCGGCCAGGCCCAGCACCCGGGATTCGGGAATCGCCAGCGCGACCAGCTGGGCCACGCTGTTGCCGGTGGCGACCGTCAGCTTGCCGGCGCCGGCGCGCAGGGCGGCGACGGCGGCAAGGATGACGGCGCCCGGCATCTCGCGCGAGCCGCCGAGGATCAGCACGTGGCCGCGCTCCTCCTTGTCGGCATCCGAAGACGGGATCGGCAGCGGCCAGCTGCGCAGCAAGGTTGGATCGAGGTCGCGCGGCCGGGCATGGGTATGCAGCGTCATGGTGGAGGTCGCCTCAAGCCTTGGCCGCCGCCGGCACATCCTTGCCGGTGGTGACAGGGGTTCCGGTGGCTTCGAGCGGCGCGACAAAATTGACCAGCCGCACGGCGAGCTTGCCGCGCTTGCCCAGCGACGGGTCGAAGGAATAGGAGGTGACCGAGCAGTTCGGCACGTCGCCGGCGCGGTCCTGTTCGAGGATGGCGGCTTCGTCCATGCGTTCCAGCAGATAGCGGAAGCAGTTGACGATGACCTGGTGGCCGACGATCAGCACGCGCTCGCGGCAGTATTCGCGGGTGAGGGTGTCGAGCACGCTGCGCAGGCGCAGGATGACGTCGCACCAGCTCTCGCCGCCGGGCGGACGGAAATAGAACTTGCCGACGTGGCGGCGCTGTTCGTACAGGTCGGGATATTGCTCCTTGATGCCGAGCACGGTCAGGCGGTCGAGGATGCCGAATTCCTTTTCGCGCAGGCGTTCGTCGGCGTGCACCGCGAGCAGTTCGTCGCGGTTCAGGCGCTGCATCAGGAGGGCGGCCGTCTGCACCGCGCGCACATAGGGCGAGTGCAGCACGACGTTGGGCTGCTGGTGCGGGGGCAGGGCCGCGAACCAGGCGCCCAGCGCTTCCGACTGGCGCCGGCCGAGCGCGGAGAGCGGCACGTCGACATCGCGCTCGGCGATATCGATATGCAGTCCGGCCGCGGCTTCGGCGGCATCGCGTGCGACGTTGCCCGCGCTCTGTCCGTGCCTGACCAGCCAGATTTCCTGAGGCCACTTTTGGTCCATCACCAACCTATTTGTGATTTTGACATGTGGGCATCATAGACGGATTCGTCGGCACCTTCGCGCACGATTCCGCCCGAAAACGTCGCGTGCAAAGGCCTGTCGACAGCAGGTTTACTGTCGACAAGTGCGCGCCAGGAAAACGTTCTTGCTTCAGGAAAGCCGGGATGGCGCGCGCCGGCGGCCGGCCGGCGCGCGCGGGAGGCGGGTCAGGCGACCTGTTCGTCGCCGTCGAGGTTGACCGCGGCGTCGCTGTTGAAGACGCGCATGTCGGTCTGGCCGAGCACGCGGCTGGCCAGGGTGCCGGCCGTGATGGAGCCGCTCACGTTGAGGGCGGTGCGGCCCATGTCGATCAGCGGCTCGATCGAAATCAAGAGGCCGGCCAGCGCCACCGGCAGGTTCATCGCCGACAGCACGATCAGGGCGGCGAAGGTGGCGCCGCCGCCGACCCCGGCCACGCCCACCGAGCCGATGGTGACGATGCCGATCAGCGGCAGCAGGAAGCCGCTCGTGAACGGGTCGATGCCGACGGTCGGCGCGATCATCACCGCCAGCATGGCCGGGTAGATGCCGGCGCAGCCGTTCTGGCCCATCATCGAGCCGAAGGAGGCGGCGAAGTTGGCGATGCCCTCGGGCGTGCCGAGGCGCGCGGTCTGGGTCTGCACGCTCATCGGGATGCTGCCGGCCGAGGTGCGCGAGGTGAAGGCGAAGGCCAGCACCGGGAAGATCTTCTTCACGTAGCGCACCGGGTTCAGGCCGACACCGCTGACGATCAACAGATGCACGCAGAACATCAGGATCAGCGCGCTGTACGAGGCCATCACGAAGCCGATCAGGTTGAGGATGTCCTGCAGGCTGGAGCTGGCCAGCACCTGGGTGATCAGGGCGAACACGCCGAACGGCGTCAGGCGCAGCACCAGGGTCACCATGCGCATCACGATCACGTGGGCGACGTGCACGAAGTGGCTGAAGGACTCGAACACGTCCGGCTTCTTGCCGGCGATGCCGGTGCTTGATACGCCGATGAAGATCGAGAACAGCACCACGGCGATGGTCGAGGTCTTGCGCGCGCCGGTCATGTCGAGGAAGGGATTCTCCGGCAGGAAGGAGAGGATGGTGTTCGGCACCGACAGCTGCTGGGCGGTGGCCAGCTTGCCTTCGAGGTAAGCGCCGCGCGCGACTTCGGCCGCGCTCGAAGTCAGGCCGACCGCGGACAGGCCGAACAGCTTGGCCATCAGGATGCCGATGCCGGCGGCGATGGCGGTGGTGATCATCAGGGTGCCGATCGTCAGCGCGCTGATCTTGCCGAGCGAGGAGGCGTCGCGCAGCTTCAGGATGGCCTGGATGATGGAGACCATGATCAGCGGGATGATGATCATCTGCAGCAGCTTGACGTAGCCGGTACCGAGCACGTCGAGCCAGGCATCGGTATCGGCGATGACCGGTGAACCGAGCCCGTACACGGCCTGGAAGCCCGCGCCCAGCACGATGCCGAGGCCGAGGCCGGTGAACACCCGCTTGGTGAAGGAGACATGGCGCTGCTGCATGAAGAACAGCAGGGCGCAGACGGCGAGGGCAATGGCCAGGTTCAGGATCAATTGGATGTGCATGGTGGTTCCGGTGGGTGCCTGTCGTCGTATATGCGTACAGGAAATATAACAGACGCATTTTATAGGCATTCATGCATAGCGTGCATAGGCTGTCTTTTTTACGGTTGTAAATGTTGTTGACAGTGTTAGCCTTTATGGCAAGATCGGCTGGCTTCGGACTGGAGGAAAGAGATGCGCGGCATGAGCTTGCTGAGGGGGCTGTACCTGGGGTTGCTGTGCTGGTGGCCTGCCACCGCCGCGCTGGCGCAGACGGCGCCGCCCGGCATCGAGATGTTTTCGCCGGAAGGGACGGTCAGCCAGGTGCGCCAGGTCACGGCGCGCTTTTCCGTTCCCATGGTGCCCTTCGGCGACTTGCGCGCGGCGGCGCCTTTCGAAGTCGACTGTCCGGTGCCCGGCAAGGGACGCTGGGTCGACGACCGCACCTGGGCCTACGACTTCGAACGCGACCTGCCCGGCGCCGTGCGCTGCCGCTTCCAGCTGCGCGCCGACCTGCGCGACCTGGCAGGGCAGGCGCTGGCGGGCCGGCGCGAATTCGTACTCGCCACCGGCGGGCCGGCCGTCCTGCAAGCCATCCCCTACGACGGCAGCAGCGCGATCGACGAGCACCAGGCCTTCGTGCTGGCGCTGTCGGCCCCGGCCGCGGCGCCGTCCGTCACCGGCCACGCCTGGTGCCAGGCCGACGGCATCGCCGAGAAGATCGGCGTACGCATCCTGGGCGGCGAGGCGCGCGAACAGGCGCTGCTGGCGAGCCGCTGGATGGTCCAGAACACCCTGCGCGGCGATGGTGATGCCGATGGTGGACAGGAGCGCGGCAAGCCCTATACGCCGGCCCGGCTGCGCGCCGACGAACGCGCGGGCAAGCTCGATCGCCTGCTGGTGCTGCAATGCCAGCGCACCCTGCCGGCCGATACCAAGGTGGCCCTGGTCTGGGGCAAGGGGATCGCCGCCGCCAACGGCGCCGCCACCAGCGCCGACCACATGCTGGCCTACCAGACCCGGCCCGACTTCAGCGCCAGGCTGCGCTGCGATCGGGTCAGCGCGCGCGCCCAGTGCATTCCCTTCCTGCCGATGCGCCTGGAGTTCAGCGCGCCGATCGCCGTGGCCGATGCGCGCGGCATCTACCTGGAAGAGGCGAACGGCAAGCGCCATCCGGCCGTCCTCGGCAAGGACCAAGAGCGCGGCGGCACGGTCAACATGGTCAGCCTGCCCGGGCCCTTTCCGGAGCAGGCGCGCCTGAGCCTGCGCATCCCCGACAGCCTGAAGGACGATGCCGGCCGGCCGCTGGTGAACCGTGGGCGCTTTCCGCTGCCGGTCCGCACCGGCGACGCGCCGCCGCTGGTGAAGTTCGCGGCGCCCTTCGGCATCCTCGAAGCGAAAGGGGACCGCATGCTGCCGGTCACGGTGCGCAATGTCGAGCCGACGCTGGCGGGCAAGCTGCACGGCAGCGGCGCCACCCTGCAGCTGAAGGGCGGCCGCGAGCAGGACGTCATTGCCTGGCTGCGCAAGCTGTCCCGGCCGGGCGCCGGCTGGACGCCGGACCAGCCCTCCGGCAAGCAGCTCGAGACCTCGGTGTTCGCCGGGGCCCGGCCGGATAGCCTGCAGCGCTTCACCCTGCCCAAGCCGAATGGACGGCGTGCCTTCGAGGTCATCGGCATCCCGCTGCGCGAGCCCGGCTTTTATGTGGTGGAGCTGGAAAGCCCACGCCTGGGTACGGCCCTGAATCCGAAAGGGCGCACGGCCTGGGTACGCAGCAGCGCCCTGGTCACGAACATGGCGGCCCACTTCAAGCTGGGCGCGCAATCCTCGCTGGTGTGGGTGACCTCGCTCGACAAGGGCAGGCCGGTGGCCGGCGCCAGCGTCGAGGTGCGCGATTGCGCGGCGCGCCTGCTGTGGAGCGGAACCAGCGATGCGCAGGGCATCGCCCGCATCCGCAAGGAGCTGCCGGCATCGCGCTGCAAGGGCATGGACGGCTACTTCGTCAGCGCGCGCAGCGGCGAGGACTTCACCTTCACGCTGTCGGACTGGCACGAGGGCATCGAGAACTGGCGCTTCAACCTGCCCACCGGCAGCCGCTTCGAAGACAGCCGCATCGCCGCCACCGTCTTCGACCGCAGCCTGCTGCGCGCCGGCGAGACCGTGCACATGAAGCACTTCCTGCGCCGCCACACGAGCGCCGGCTTCGCCATGGTCAAGGCGAATGACAGGCCGCCGGCTTCGAACCAGGACTGGCGCACCCAGGAACTCGGCGTCGACAAGGCCGCGCGCCCGGTCCGCGGCTTCATCGTCCACCAGGGCAGCGGCGAGAAGACCGGATTCGCGCTCGACTGGGATGCCGGCGGCGCCGCCCAGGGCGAGTGGAAGATCCCGCAGGACGCCAAGCTGGGCGTGTACGAAGTGCTGGTGGGCGGCCAGGTGTCGGGTTCCTTTCGCGTCGAGCAGTTTCGCGTACCGACCATGAAGGCCGTGCTGAAAGCGCCGGCCCAGGCCCAGGTGGCGCCGCAGGCCGTCACCTTCGATGCCCAGGTGAGTTACCTGTCCGGCGGTCCGGCGGCCCAGGCTCCGGTCAAGCTGCGCAGCGTGGTGCAGGATACCAGCGTGCAGTTCCCGGGCTACGAGGAATTCAGCCTTGGTGCCGGCGACGTCAAGGAAGGCGTGGTGGCGATGGGCGGCGGCGGCGAGGACGAGGAGGACGCCGGCAGCGAGGAGGGAGACAGGCAGCTCGAAGCCGCGCGCACCCAGTCGCTGGCCCTGGACCGTGCCGGCGGCGCCCGCATCGCGGTGGACAGGCTGCCGCCGCTCGACAAGCCGAAAAGCCTGCTGGCCGAGCTGTCCTTCCAGGACCCGAACGGCGAGACCTCGACGGTGGCGGCGCGGGTGCCGCTGTGGCCCTCGGCCTACGTGGTCGGCATTCGGCCGAACGGCTGGATGCAGACCAGGGATGCGGTCAAGTTCCAGGCCGTGGTGCTGGACGCCGCCGGCAAGCCGGTGCCCGGCGTGGCGGTGGGCGTCGACTTCTTCGTGCGCCGGACCACCTCGCACCGCCGGCGCCTGGTCGGCGGCTTCTACGCCTATGAGCACAGCAGCGAGATCAAGCGCCTGGGCGAGGCCTGCGGCGGCACGACCGATGCGCAGGGCCTGCTGGCCTGCGAGGTGCGCGCGCCGGCCGAGGGCGACCTGATCCTGCGCGCCCGCGCCACTGACGCCCAGGGACGGGTGGCGGCGAGCCGGCACGAGATCAGGATCGGCGGCGCCGAGGAACAATGGTTTGCCGCCGGCGACCATGACCGCATCGACCTGCTGCCCTCGAAGAAGCGCTACGAACCCGGCGAGACCGCGGCCCTGCAGGTACGCAGCCCCTTCCGCAAGGCCAGCGTGCTGGTGACGGTGGAGCGCGAAGGCATCCTCGACGCCTATGTGCGCCAGCTGTCCGGGCGCGACCAGTCGGTCAGCATCCCGGTCAAGGACAGTTATGCGCCGAACGTCTTCGTGTCGGCCCTGGTGGTGCGCGGAAGAGTGGGCGGCGTGCAGCCCACCGCCCTGGTCGATCTCGGCAAGCCGGCCTACAAGCTCGGTTACGCGCCGCTGCGCGTCGGCTGGGCGGCGCACGAGCTGAAGGTGAAGGTGACGCCGGAGCGCAGCGTCTACAAGGTGCGCGAGCAGGCGACGGTGACGCTGAAGGTCGAGGCGCCCGGCGGCGGCAGGCTGCCCGCCGGGACCGAGGTGGCGCTGGCGGCGGTCGATGCCGGCCTGCTGGAGCTGATGCCGAACCCCAGCTGGAACCTGCTCG
Source organism: Massilia sp. 01N417 (assembly GCF_056399645.1). Classification (NCBI taxonomy): domain Bacteria; kingdom Pseudomonadati; phylum Pseudomonadota; class Betaproteobacteria; order Burkholderiales; family Oxalobacteraceae; genus Massilia; species Massilia sp. 01N417. The sequence continues at coordinate 42,145 of NZ_JBFTRS010000031.1, forward strand.
AGACCATGATGCGCGAGCGGAACCTGCAGGTCGAAACGGCGACCGCGCAGATGCAGGTGATCGGCAAGCGCCACTTCGGCCGCAAGGCCTTCCCGCACGGCGGCGGCGGCGGGCGCAGCGCGACCCGCGAACTGTTCGAGACCCTGCTGCTGTGGAAGGGCAAGGTGGTGGTCGACGCCAACGGTGAAGCGAGCGTGCAGGTGCCGCTCAACGACACCCTGGGCAGCTTCCGCATCGTCGCCGTGGCCAGCGGCGGGGCGGGCCTGTTCGGCACCGGCTCGGCCGACATCCGCACCACCCAGGACCTGATGCTGCTGTCCGGTCTTCCGGTGAGCGTGCGCGAGGGCGACAGCTTCCGTGCCGGCTTCACGGTGCGCAATGCCTCGCAGCGCGAGCTGACCGTGCGCCTGGGGGCGAGCGTGAGCGCGGATGCGGGCAAGGGCCAGTCGCTGGCGCCCCTGAGCGTGAGCTTGGCGCCGGGCGAGGCGCGCGAGCTGGGCTGGAACTGGAGCGTGCCGGCCGGCGCCAAGGTCCTGCAGTGGGAGGTCGACGCCAGCGGCGGGGAAGGAGCGCAGGACCGCATCCGCATCCGCCAGCAGGTGGGCGTGGCGGTGCCGGTGCGCACCCTGCAGGCGACCCTGCTCCAGCTCGATGGCGGCGAGAAGATCCTGCCGGTGCAGCGACCGGCGGATGCGCTGCCGGGACGCGGCGGCATCGAGACCATGCTGAGCGCGCGCCTGGGCGGCGACCTGCCGGGCGTGCGCGACTACATGCGCGCCTATCCCTACACCTGCTTCGAGCAGCGCACCTCGCGCTCGGTGGCGCTGCGCGACAAGGCCATGTGGGAAGCCACGGTGGCGACCTTGCCGGCCCACCTGGATGCGGATGGCCTGGTCAAGTATTTCGCGCCGATGAACGAGGGCAGCGACATCCTGACGGCCTATGTGCTGTCCCTGACCGCCGAAGCCGGCTACGCGATTCCCGAAGACCTGAAGCAGCGCATGGAAGCGGGACTCGGCGCCTTCGTCGACGGCAGGATCGGCCGTCCACCCTACCTGGCCAGCGGCGAACTCACGGTGCGCAAGCTGGCCGCGCTGGAGGCGTTGTCGAGGAGCGGGCTGGTGAAGCCGGCGATGCTGGAATCGATCACGCTCGAACCGAACCAGTGGCCGACCTCCGCCGTGCTGGACTGGTACCAGGTGCTCACCCGCACCCGCGACCTGCCGCAGCGCGAGCAGCAGCTCGCGCAGGCGCGCCAGGTGCTGCGCGCGCGCCTGAACCTGCAGGGCACGACCCTCGGTTTCTCGACCGAGCGGCGCGACGACTGGTGGTGGCTGATGGCCTCCGCCGACGCCAACGCCAACCGCCTGCTGCTGGCCGCCACCGGCGACCCGTTCTGGCAGGCCGACATCGGCCGCCTGGCGCGCGGCGCGCTGGGCCGCCAGAAGCAGGGACGCTGGAACACCACCACCGCCAACGCCTGGGGCGCGGTGGCGCTGGATGCTTTCTCGCGCAAGTACGAGGCCGAGCCGGTGAGCGGCATGGCGCAGCTGACGCTGGGCGCCGCGTCCTGGACCGGCACGGTGCCGTCGACGGTGCTGCAGGCCTGGCCGGAAGGGCAGGCGGCCCTGAAGCTGCGCCAGCTCGGCAGCGGCAAGCCATGGGCGACCGTGCGCAGCCTGGCCGCGGTGCCGCTCGAGGCGCCGCTGTCCTCGGGCTACCGGATCGTGCGCAGCGTCACGCCAGTGGAACAGAAGACCAGGGGCCAGTGGTCGCGCGGCGACGTCTACCGCGTGCGCATCGACGTCGAGGCCCAGGCCGACATGACCTGGGTGGTGGTCGACGATCCGATCCCGGCCGGCGCCAGCATCCTCGGCACGGGACTCGGCCGCGACAGCCAGATTGCCACCTCCGGCGAGCGCTTCCGCGGCTGGAACTTTCCGGCCTTCCAGGAACGCACCCAGGCCGCCTTCCGTTCCTACTACGAGTTCGTCCCCAAGGGCAGCTTCAGCGTCGAGTACACGGTGCGCCTGAATAACGAGGGCCGCTTCGCGATGCCGGTGACGCGGGTCGAGGCCCTGTACAACCCGGAGATGTTCGGCGAACTGCCGAATGCCGGGGTAGTGGTGGGGCCGTGATGCGTGCCTTGCTGCTGGCCCTGGCGATCGCCGTACCGGCTGCGGCCGCGGTGCCGACGCCGGAACAGGTGAAGGCCGCCTGGAAGCCCTCGGACGCCCAGCTGCTGGACCGCCACGGCGAGCCGCTGGAAAGCGTACGCATCGACATGGCGGCGCGGCGCCAGCCCTGGGTGGCGCTGGCCGACATCTCGCCCAGCCTGGGCCGCGCGGTGATGCAGGCCGAGGACCAGCGCTTCATGGAGCACGGCGGCATCGACTTCAAGGCGGTCGGCCAGGCGGCCTGGGACAACCTGTTGCGGGTCGGGCGCGGCGGCCCATCGCGCCTGCGCGGGGCTTCCACCATCACGATGCAGCTGGCCGGCCTGCTCGACCCGGGACTGGCGGCCCGCGCGGCCGGCCGCAGCTGGAGCCAGAAGTGGGACCAGGCCCTTGCCGCGCGCGAGCTGGAGGCCGGCTGGAGCAAGCAGCAGATCCTGGAGGCCTACCTGAACCTGGCCAGTTTTCGCGGCGAGCTGCAGGGCGCCGGCGCGGCCTCGCGCGGCCTGTTCGGCAAGGCGCCCTCCAGCCTGGACACCGGCGAATCGGCGATCCTGGCCAGCCTGCTGCGCGCGCCGGGCGCCCCCGGCCGCGAAGTCGCGCGCCGCGCCTGCGCGCTAGCGGCGGAACTGAAGGCGGCGTCGAGCTGCGCCACCATCGAGTGGCAGGTCGAGGTGGCCCTGAGCCGCCCGGGCGCGGCCTTCCAGCAGCCGCCGGCCCAGGTCGCGCGCCAGCTGCTGGACGGCAGCGGCCGGCGCGCGGTCCGCAGCACCCTGGATGCGAAGCTGCAGCGCTTCGCCGCCGCGACCTTGCGCCGCCACCTGGCCGAACTGGCGGAGCGCAACGTCGGCGACGGCGCCGTGCTCGTGCTGGACAACGCCAGTGGCGAGATCCTCGCCTATGTCGCCAACGCGGGCAGCAAGGAGGTCGACGGCGTGGCCGCCCTGCGCCAGGCCGGGTCGACCCTGAAACCCTTTCTGTACGAGCTGGCGATCGAACGCGGCGTGCTGCATGCAGCGTCGCTGCTGGACGATACCCCGGTCGACATCCCGACCGTCGGCGGCCTTTACGTACCGCAGAACTACGACCGCCGCTACCACGAGGTGGCGAGCGTGCGCACCAGCCTGGCCGGCTCGCTGAACATCCCGGCGGTGCGCACCCTGATGCTGACGGGACTGGAACGCTTCCATGAACGGCTGCGTGAAGTCGGCATCGCCAGCCTGACGGAGGCGGCCGATTTCTACGGCTATTCGCTGGCGCTGGGCTCCGCCGACGTCAGCCTGCTCGACCTCGGCAACGCCTACCGCACGCTCGCCAACGGCGGCCTGCAGGGCAGCGTCACGCTCAAGGCCCGTGCACCGGAGAAGAAGCGCCGCGTGCTGGACGAGCGGGGCGCCTTCATCGTCGCCGACATCCTGTCCGACCGCGGCGCGCGCAGCGTCACCTTCGGCCTGCGCAACGAGCTGGCCACCAGCTTCTGGAGCGCGGTGAAGACCGGCACCAGCAAGGACATGCGCGACAACTGGTGCGTGGGTTTCACCGACCGCTACACGGTCGGGGTCTGGGTCGGCAATTTCGACGGCAGCCCGATGTGGGACGTGTCCGGCGTCTCCGGCGCGGCGCCGGTGTGGCGCGATGTGATGGACTACCTGCACCGCGACCGGCCGGGCCGCGCCCCGGCGCCGCCGTCGGGCGTGGTGCGCCAGACCGTCGCCTTCACGCCGGCGGTGGAAGCGCCGCGCAGCGAGTGGTTCGTGCGCGGTACCGAGACCGCATCGGTGGAGCTGCTGGCGCCCTCGCAGCGCCAGCCGAAGATCGTGTATCCGGCCGATTCCAGCCTGATCGCGCTCGACCCCGACATCCCCGAACGTCTGCAGCGGGTGCATTTCGAGGCCCAGGGCGAGGGCGGACTGGGCTGGGTACTGGACGGTAAGGAAGTGAGCGCGGCCGAGCTGGAAGCCGGCTGGGCGCCGGTGCCGGGCAAGCATGAACTGAAGCTGGTGGGGCGGGACGGGCGCACCTTGTCGAGCGCCCGTTTCGAGGTGCGCGGCGGTGCTCAGCTGGTCTCGAGCTTCTCGACCAGCAGCGGCGGCTCGTCGGCCAGCTCAGTAGAGTCGAACGGCGCGGCCAGCGGCGAAAACAGCGGCGAGTCCGAGCGGTAGGGTACGCGGCCGGACGGCACGTGCTTGGCGGCGGGATCGAGGTGCAGGTCCTGGTCGTCGAAGAAGATGTGGGCGCGGAAGGCCTTCACCACTTTCGACTTCGGCACGCCGCCCAGGAAGAAGATCTCGTTCACGTAGACCCCCCAGTGGCGCAAGGTATTGATGACCCGCATCTCGGCCGGCGCGCTGCGCGCGGTGACGATGGCGATGCGCACCGGGGATGCATCCGCGCCGAAGGGCAGGCGCTCCTGCAGCTTGGCCAGCTTGCGCAGCAGGATCGCATACGGCCCATCGTTCATCGGCTCGTTCTGCTTTTCGTCCTCGACCGTGTGGAAGCGGCCCAGGCCTTCGGTCTTGTAGACCAGCTCACTGGAATCGTCGAACAGCACGGCGTCGCCGTCGAAGGCGATCCGCACCTGGTCCTCGAGCGGCGCCTCGCTGGCGTGCGGCGGCGGCTTGAGCACGGCGGCGGCGCAGGCCTGGGCATCGATGATGCGCTGGGCGTCTTCGACATTCGTGGTCAGGAACAGGTCGACCGCGAAGGCGTCCAGGTAATCGACCACCGACTGCCCGCCGGTGAAGGCGTGGCGCGAGATCGGCAGTCCGCGCGAGCGGATGTTGTTGAAGACCCGGACCCCGGTCTCGGGACTGTTGCGCGACATGACCACCACCTCGACCAGTGGCCGCGATTCGGACTGCGCGAAGCGGTTCAGGCCGAGCAGGGCGCGCACCAGCGGCATGCCGGTGCCGTCGCGCAGCGGTTCGTTCTCGCGTTCCAGCATGTAGGCGCGGTATTCCTCGAGCGCGCTCTGGGGATTTTTCGCGTGTTTGGCTTTGTAGACGGCATCCGCTTCGGCCAGGTCGAACAGGGCGGTGGCGGAAATGCCGACGACGAGGGTGTCTGAAAGGTCGAGGGGCATGGCGGCTGAATGGTTGAGTGGCGATACCGATCGATCTTACCCGACACCACGGTTCCTTTGGGAAACGAATCGATGAGAATCTCCGGCTCGGTTGAGGTCGAGCAATGGACGATGGCTCGTACCCCCATTGCATGTGGCTGAGCAAACGCAAGCCGGGTCGGTCCCGTTGGCGTGACGATGGGACTGCCGGTCATGCAAGGAGACGGACATGGACAAGCAGGCAGTGCCGGAAGTGGAGCGGGGCTCGTCCGCGGGCAATGGCGACGTCCCGTCGCAGGAAGCGCTGCTGGCGCGGCTGCGCGCGATCCGGGCGCTGGTCGAAGCGAACAACGAGTCCAGCCTCGGCACCGACATGATCGTCTCCCAGATCTACATGGAATCCCGCTTCGACCAGGCCGCCCAGGCCAGGGGCAGCAGCGCGCGTGGCCTGATGCAGCTGCTGAAGGTGGCGAACCGCGAACTGTACCGGCTCGACAACCTGCGCAAGCCGCCGGGCGAGCGCCGCCCCGAGGCCGAGCTGTACCGGGAGGCGGACGCCTTCCACGCCAGCCCGGCCTTCATCGACGAGGCGAGCAATATCCGCGCCGGCACGCGCTACCTGCAGGCCCTGATCGACAGGGCGCGCCGGGAGGGAAAGGCCGACCCGATTGCGGAAGCCTACAAGGATTATCGGGGTGTCAGGAACGGGATCTATTTCCGGAAGATCCGGCTTGCTGCGGAAAAGTTGAAGGTGGATCCGGAGGGGATCGAGGCGCTGCGGGCGCTCGAGAGCTAACGCTTTACGCGGCGCGGGTGCATGTTACGTACGATGCTCACGCTGCGTCAGGCTATGAGCTTGCGCAAGAAATTGCTCCTTATCTACTGTATCTTGGCAACGCCAATCAGTCGATAGGAGCGTGTGCGGTCATGATCAAGGCCCTGACGGAACAGCTCGGCACCGCGCTGGCGGCATTCTCGGGCACGACCCGGCTGCTCGAGCTGAGCATCGACGGGGCCGCAGACGTCTTGCTGGTCGAAGCCTTCGCAGCCGAGGACGCGATCGACGACGTCGGCGTGCGCGACGTGATCGCCCTGTCGACCAGTGCGCATCTCGGCCCGGCCTCCATGCTCGGCCACTCCGCCAGCCTGGCGCTGAGCCTGGCCGACGGCAGCCGCACCAGCTTCACCGGCGAGATCAGCGAAGCCGCGATGCTGGGCAGCGACGGCGGCTTCGCCCGCTACCGCATCCGCATCTCGCCCTGGCTGTGGCGCCTCGGCCAGGTCCGCAACAGCCGCGTGTGGCAAGACAAATCCGTCATCGAGATCGTCGACGACGTGTTCGAAGCCTGGCTGCCGCTGGCGAAGTGGCGCTGGAGCGAGGACACCAGTGCCTTCATCGCCGACGTCAGCCCGCGCAGCTACTGCTGCCAGTACCGCGAGTCCGATCTCGATTTCCTGCGCAGACTGCTGGCCGAGGAGGGCCTGAGCTGGCGCCTGGATGATACCGAGCTGGTGATCTTCGCGGACAGTACCCAGCCCTGCGCGGTCCCCGAAGACCCCAGCAGCGCACAGGATGGCGTCATCCGCTTCCATGGCGCCGGCGCCGTCGAGACATCGGATACGGTGCAGGCACTGGAATCGCGGCGGTGCCTGCACGCGTCCCTGGTCACGGTGCTGAGCAGCGATTACAAGGCCGGGCAGAGCGTCACCGGCAGCGCGCCTTCGTTTGTCCGCTACGGGCGCAGCCTGCCGGAGCTCGAAGCCTATGAGGTGCCGGGCCAGTACGCCTACGCCGACCGCGCCCAGGCCCGTCGCGACGCCGACCTGCGCATGCAGGCGCGGGAAGCGCGCGGACAGCTGTGGCGGGGCCGCTCGACGGTCCGCACGCTGCGCGCCGGCGCCAGGATGACGGTGGCCGGTGCGCCGCGCCGTGAGCTCGGCAAGGCGGCGGCGTTCACGGTCTTGCGTGTGTGGAGTGTCGGGGTCAACAACTTGCCGCCGCCGGCCACGCAGGCGCTGGCAGAGCTGTTCGGACCGATTCCCGCGCTGCTGGAAGAGCTCACGGGCACGCGGCTGTCCGGCGACCAGGTGCTGGTGGTCGAACGCGCCGTCAAGTCCGGCTATGGCAACCAGTTCACGGCGATCCCGGCCGAACTGCCGTGGCGCCCGCGCTTACTGATCGACGACGATCCTGCGCTTCGTAAGCCGACCGCCTTCGGTGCCCAGAGCGCCACTGTGGTCGGCGCGGACGGCGGCGACAGCCCGAGCGGCGCCGATGAACTGTACTGCGACCGCCTGGGCCGCGTGCGCATCCGCTTTCATTGGCAGGAAAGTGGGCAAATGAGTGGAGAGGCGTCCTGCTGGGTGCGCGTCGCCCAGCGTTCGGCTGGCGGCGGCATGGGCAGCCAGTTCCTGCCGCGCATCGGCCAGGAAGTGCTGGTGCAGTTCATCGAGAACGATATCGACCGGCCGATCGTCGTCGGCGCACTGTACAACGGGCGAGGCGAGGGCGGAATCGTGCCGACGCCGGGTGGGCAGGTGACCTCCGACAGCGGCACCTCGTGCTTTGCCGCCGCCCATGACCGCCGTGCCTCGGGGCAGGGGAACCTGGCAGGTGGACACAGTCCCGTGTGGCATGGCGCATCGGCCGACAGCGGCGGCCACCGCAACGCCGGCGCGCAGTGGGGCGTGCGCAGCAAGGAGTTCGGCGGCCATGGCTACAACCAGCTGCTGTTCGACGATACCGACGCCCAGGGCCGCCTCCAGCTCAGGTGCACCTACGCTGCTTCGGAACTGAATCTGGGGCATCTGATCCACGTTGCCGACAACTACCGGGGCAGCTTCCGGGGCCTGGGTGCCGAGCTGCGCACCGACCATTACGGCGCCGTGCGCGCGGGCAGCGGCTTGCTGGTCTCCAGCTACGAGATCGCGCATGCCGCTGCCGTCCGCGATCCTGCGGGCGAAAACGCCGCAGGCGCTGGCTTGCTCCAGGAGGCCGTTTCACTGGTCGAATCGTTCAGTACGGCTGCGTCGACGCATCTGACCGTCGGGCTGGCGGCGCATCTTGGCGCCGCCAGCGCCAACGCGAGCGTGCTGGACGAGAAGGCGCCGCCATTGAAGGCCATGCATGCATCGGTATCGGCGATGGCCGACCTCGCCGGCGCCGGCGAAAAGCTGCCACACATGGCCGATCCGATCATCGCCGTATCTGCCAGGGATGGTTTCGGGGCGAATGCCGGACAGAGTCTGCAACTGGCCAATGGCGAGACCGTCACAGTGATGAGTGGGCTGGATACGCAGTTCGTCACTGGCGGGCAAATGCGGGTGCATAGCGGCCAGGCGATCGGCGTGCTGGGTGGTGCAGTAAAGGCCGGAGAGGGCGGGCTTGGCCTGCAAATGCTTGCGGCGAAAGAGGCAATCGATGTTCAGGCGCAGGGCGATGAACTTCGCGTGCAGGCGCGGGATGAAGTCAATGTGATCAGTGCCAATGCGCATATCGACTGGGCGGCGCCCAAGCGGATCAGTTTGTCGACGGCGGGTGGGGCGAATATCACGATCGAGGGTGGAAATATTACCGTGCAGTGTCCGGGGAAGATTGCGGTGCATGCGGGGATGAAGAGCTTCGCAGGTCCGGCAATGATTGGTTCCGATTTGCCCAGGCTTCCACGCGGGACTCTTCAATTTGATGAAAAATTTCAGCTTACCGATCCCGCCGGCGACCCACTGGCAAACGTTAGATATTCAATTTCGAAAGAAGACGGTGGAATTATTGAAGGAGTTACAGATGCCGAAGGGATGATCCCGTTGCAGCAAGCTTTTGCGCCCGAGAAATTAATAATAACTGTATTGAGCCGCATCGTTAAATAATCTGAGAGGTGCTAAATGGAATATGTTTCAAAGCAAAATCAACGTTTCGCGGAGCTAAAAGGCGGAGGGAATAAAAAGCTCCAAGCCGAGTGGCGGCTCACAGATTCGAAACTTGTTGATCCAGTAAGGTTGTCGCTGCCTCCTTCACGTGCAATACCGATAATTTTTGTGCCAGGCATAATGGGGTCGAATCTTTGTGATATGCGAAACCAACCAGTGTGGCTCTTGAATAGTGTCGGTAACGTGCCAGCCGGACTCGCATGGGATTGGGCAACGAGGAAAGCCGGAGCCCGGCAAATAGTGCTTCATCCAGGAAGAACTAAAGTATATCGAGGAGGAGGCGTTCCAAAAGATAAGGATGGGAATAGAGGCGTGAAGCAGGAGTATATTAGAAAGGGATGGGGGGAGATTTCAGAAGCAAGCTATCATAAATTCTTGCTGTGGTTGGAACGTAAAATGAATGGCGAGCGCAATCCTGCAGCTTGGGATGATTTCTCAATAGAGTCTGGAGCGACTTTGACCTCCGGTCAAAAAATTATACGGACATTGCCTGCCGGATTGTCGGTGAAAATGAGAGATATGCCTTCATTTGCGGAGGGAGTTCATGCAGTTGAATCGATAAAGACTGATGAGCTTCTTAAACGATCCAAGTTTAGCTTCCCAATATACGCCTTCGGCTACAATTGGTTGGCATCTAATAGTATTGCTGCGGAGCAGTTAAAGGATCGCATCGAAAAAATTATAGTAGAAAATAATATTGGTGCGGTCAAATGTAACCAATTTATTCTGATCACACACTCAATGGGAGGCTTGGTGGCGCGAGCTTGTAGTCAGCTTACGGGTATGGCGCAAAAAATAATTGGAATCGTGCACGGCGTGATGCCAGCTACAGGTGCAGCAGTCGCCTATAGACGCTGTAAAGTGGGAATGAGAGACGAGGACTTAATTGCAGGGCTTGTTATAGGATCCAGCGGGAGAGAAGTTACTGCTGTCTTCGCACAATCACCTGGCGCCTTGCAGTTACTTCCATCGGAAAATTACGGAGCCAATTGGTTACAGGTTCTTGATTCTGCAGGCAAGCCTTTAATGTCTTTACCTTCTGCCGATCCTTATGAAGAGATCTATCTGAAGAAAGGGCAATGGTGGAGCTTGATTAGAGAAGAGTGGCTCAGTCCTGATGAAGGAATGCCGATTAGTTGGCAGAACTTCTCAAAAAACATTCTTGCCGCAAGGGAGTTTCACAGAATGCTCTCAACGCATTACCATCATAACACTTACGTTTTTTACGGCGGTGGCGATAAAAAATCTAGCTTTTCAAAAGTGATATGGAAGTTAAAGGCTGGAATCGCCCCCTCAAGCTCTGCCTCCATCCCATCCTCTTTGGATGTTCTGAATTTGCGTAATCATGATGTTAGAACCGATGGATCGAACAAACTCTACGTTGGTGGAGCACCTGTTCTTAGAACCACTGGTCGAGGTGATGCTTCAGTTGCTCTAATTTCGGAGACAAGTTGCTGGGAAATCCATTGCGGCCCCCACGATAGTGCGGGAGATGGAACTGTGCCAGCGAAATCCGGGAAAGCTCCACGGGAGGATGGAGGGAGAAGTATATTGCAGCAATTTGAGTTGCCAAAGATTTCGCATGAGCCTGCTTATCGAGATTACCCGTTAGCTCAGCAGATTACCTATTACGCACTTACTAAGCTGGCAGCCATGGCTGATCTTTCATGAGAGAGATTATTTTGGGGTTGATTTTAATTCTTGTATTAGATGGCTGCAAGACCGAAAAAGATGAGGTGGTAAATATGCTAAAGCATGAGGCCATGATCATGCATTGTGTAGGTAGACATCTAATTTCAATGCCTCAAAAATTTCAAGAGTCACCGATTACGACTGGAACATTTCGAGCCGCCGGGCTGAGGTCGCATGATCCGGCATTTGAGGTGATTGTTCGCGCAGGCAATTTCACGCAACAAAAATTTATTTCTGAGATCCAAAATCGTCGGGTGGAGATGACGCGGGGAGGTAATGATAGAGTTAATGTTTTACGCTTGGACAAACAGTTATCTGATCGGGTAGCCTTACTGCGTCTTCAAGAAATTGAAGATGCATATGTAAGTGAAATAAATTTACTGCTTAAAGGAATTATGGTGACCGTAAGATTGGATTCTTACCAAAATCAATACTTACAAGCAGAAGAAAGTCTTATTAAATTTACGACGAGGATTAAAGCAAGTCAAGATGGGCGCAGTGAAGGGTTTTGCTTAGGCGCCGTTGATATTGTAGGGAATTTCGAAGCGGAACGCGGCAGGTTTTGGTTTCGAGACAACCAAGGAGCAGATTTTGAAGTTGACGTTGATACCTACGCAGTTGATGAAGAGACTACTCTAATTGAACGGACGTCGCGCCCCGATTCCCTCTTAGCCGTATTCGATGTGAAGCATAAAGTGTTGAGGGCTCGAGAGCGCCTGGTTGCAGGTATGCAGGCCCAAGAATGGTTAGGGTGGGCAAGGCTTAGCGATGACTCAGATGAGAGAACGCTGAAGTTTGCGTTGGAGACTATGCGTTCAAAACCGAGTCGAGTGAAGCCGAGCATCAGTATTACTTTTAACACCGCAAAATCTCTAGATGATGGAACGCCAACGAAAACGCTGATTTCCGATGAGGAAGCGTTGCAACTTTGGGACGCGGTTGTTGAGTCTATTCGCTCGACTGGAACATAACGAATAAGCTTTGCAGCTTTGAAGCGAAAAACAAAAAGGCGCCACGATCACTCGTAACGCCTTCATTGCTTACTACTGAATTCTGGTAGGCCGTGCTGGGCTCGAACCAGCGACCAACGGATTAAAAGTCCGCTGCTCTACCAACTGAGCTAACGACCCGAAAGAAGCAAGATTATAGGTTCAATCAGCCGGGCTGTCAAACGCTCATGAGCGGACTCATTTCAGCGCGGCCAGGCGGTCCTTGGCGGTTGCCGCGGCGGCCGTGTCCGGGAACTTCGAGACTAGCTGCTGCAGTACCTTCTTGGCGTTCTTCTTGTCCTTCAGTTCGATGTAGTTGCTGGCGATGTTCAGCATCGCGTCGGGCGCCTTCGGGCTGGTGCCGTAGTTCGAGACGACTGCTTCCTGGGCCGCGATCGCGTTCTTGTAGTCGCGCTGGGCGTAGTAGGCGTTGCCGAGCCAGTACTGGGCGTTGGCGGCGTAGGCCGAGTCCGGGAAACGGCGTACGAAATCCTGCAGCGCGGCGGCGGCGGACTTGTAGTCGCCGGACTTGAACAGCTCCATCGCGGTGTCGTAGGATTTCTTTTCGGACGGCAGCACTTCGGCGGTCTGGCCGTCGATGGTTTCCTGGCGCGGCTCGAGCTTCTTGATGCGGGCGTCGAGGTCGGCGTACAGGTCCCGCTGGTTCTTCTGCGAGGTGGCGATCTGGTTTGCCAGCACTTCGAGCTGGCCGCGCAGGCGGGCGATTTCCTGCATCGTTTCCTCTTGATGGTTCAGCATCTCGAGGGTCGCGGTCTTGTCCGATTTGGTGTCGATGCGCGCGTTGACGTCGCGTGCCAGGGCGTCGACCTTGGCGCGCAGGTCGAGGATGGCGCGGCGCGCTTCATCGTCGTCGAGCAGGCCGGCGCTCGCGTGCAGGGGCAGCCAGGCGGCAAAGGCGAGGGCGATGGCCGCAAGGCGGGACTGGGACGGTTTGATCATTTATCTGACTCTTCCTAAGCATTACGGGGCGGGATGCAGTCTGCACCGCATCCCGCCCCGCTGTCAATCAGCCGAGTATGTCCGGATTATTGATAGACGATGTCGGCGCGGCGGTTTTCAGCCCAAGCCGCTTCGTTGCTGCCGGTTGCTTTCGGCTTTTCCTTGCCCAGCGAGACGGCTTCCATCTGGCTGTCGGACACGCCCAGGGCGCCCATTGCCTTGCGCACGGCTTCGGCACGCTTCTGGCCCAGGGCCAGGTTGTACTCGGTGCCGCCGCGCTCGTCGGTGTTACCCTGGATCAGCACTTTACGCTGCTTGTTCTTGGTCAGGTAAGCCGAGTGGTTCTCGACGACCGGCTTGCCGTCGTCGCGCACTGCGTAGCTGTCGAAGTCGAAGTAGACGCTACGGTTGGCCAGAACGCCTTTCGGGTCGTTCAGCGGATCCACGGTGCCGGTCTCGACCGGACGGACGTCACGGCTGGTGTCGGCCGGCGGCGCTGCCTGGGCGACCGGGGTCTTTTCGACCACCGGGGTTTCTTGCAGTTTGGTCGACGAGCAGGCCGACAGCAGGGCGGCGGCCGAAACGATGAAGGCTACAGTTTTTACGTTGCGCATGGGTTTTCTCCTGGTCAAAAAATATTTACTTCATGAAGGGGCCCCAGCTGGGCTCCTTGATGTTTCCCGCCTGAGTCGACAGTCGCTGCTTTACACGTCCGTCGACGGACACCACGGCCAGCGAGGCTCGCCCGCCGCCCTTGTTGGCATACATGATGTATTTGCCGTTTGGCGAAAAACTCGGTTCAGTGGCCCCATCGGCCAAGCGCTGTTCCTGGCCGCTTGCCAGGTCCATCGCATACAAGGAGAAAACCCCATCGCGTTGGGAAATCCACGCCAGCGTCTTGCCGTCCGGGGATACACGAGGGCTGATGTTATAGCTTCCATTGAACGTGACGCGGGAGGCCTGGCCACCGTTCACGCTCATTTTGTAAATCTGCGGACCGCCGCTGCGGTCGCTGACGAAATACACGCTCTGGCCGTCGGCCGAGAACTGCGGCTCGGTGTCGATGCCATTGCTGGTGGTCAGGCGGTGCATGCCGCTGCCGTCGGCGTTCACGATGAACACCTGGGTATTGCCGGTCTTCGACAGGGCGAGGGCCAATTTGGTGCCGTCGGGCGACCAGGACGGCGCCGAATTGCTGCCCTTTTCGTTGGCGATGATGGCGCGCTGGCCGGTCACCAGGTTCTGCACGTAGATGATCGGCTTCTGCTTTTCGAAAGAAACGTAAGCGACCTTGGTGCCGTCCGGCGACCAGGCCGGCGAGATGATCGCTTCGCGGCCGAAGGCGGCAACCTGTTCGTTTTCGCCGTCGGCATCCGCCACCACCAGCTCGTAGCTGTGGTTGCCGTTGCCGCGGTTCACCTTCACGTAGGAGATACGGGTCGAGAAGATGCCGCGCACGCCGGTCAGCTTTTCATAGATGTCGTCGGCGATGCGGTGGGCTTCCAGGCGGGTGTTGCGCGCACCGACGGCGTCCGACAGTTGCGACAGCTGGGTTTGCTTGACGGTGTCGAGCAGCTTGTAGCGGACCTGCAGGCGGCCGTCCGCCAGGCGGCTGACGGAGCCAACCACCAGCGCATCGGCGCCGCTGGCCTTGAAAGCGCCGAGGTCGATGCTGGCGGTGTCGGAGATGGCCTGGCGCGCATCGATCACCTTGAACACGCCGCTGCGTTCGAGGTCGGCGCGGATGATGGCGGATACCTGTTCCGGCGCCACGGATTCGTCGGCGAAGGCCGCGACCGCGACCGGGATCTGGGTGCCGCTCACGCCGGCAATTTCGACGCGCACCTGGGCGTGCGCGGCCACGCCCATCAACAGGGTGGCCGAAAATAGCAGGGAATGTAATTTCTTCATAAATGTCTCAGCTAAGGTTTGAGTCGAGCGGGTCAGTTCATTTCCTTCAGTTTGAAACCGACCTGAACAGAACGCTCTACCGTACCATCTTTCTTCTTCGGTAGCGGTGACGATTTGTTAATACCGCGCTCCACGGCTTCGTCGAAAGCCGGGATGCCGCTGCTCTTGGTCTTGCGAACCGACAGGATTTCACCGGTCGGCAATTGCTCCACCTGGAAAACGACTTCCGGATTACCCGGCACATCCGTGCTGCCCGGGTAGCTCGTATTACCCTTGATCTTCGCCGCGATGCTGGCGATATAACCCTTGTCGATGCGCGGCGCGGTCGATTTCTCGGCGCTGCCGGTGCTGCCCGGATTACCCGCGCCCGACATCAGGCGTTTCATTTCCTCGTTACGCAGTTTGTCCAGCTTGGCGGCTTCGGCTTTCTCGGCTTTCGCCTTGGCGAGTTTCTCGGCCTTTTCCTTGGCCAGCTTTTCTTTTTCGGCCAGTTTCTTCTTCTCGGCCTCTTCTTCTTTTCTCGCCAGTTCCTCGGCTTTTTTCTTTTCTTCTTCGCGCGCCTTTTTCTCGGCCAGCGCTTTTTCTTTCTTTTCTTCTTCGCGTTTCTGCTGGGCGAGCTCGCGTTCGCGCTCGGCCTTTTCTTCTTCTTTACGCTTCAGTTCTTCCTTGCGTTTCTTCTCGCGCTCGAGCGCGATGTCCGGCTGCTTCGGCGGCGCCGGTTCGGCCACCGGCGGAGGCTCGGCCACGCGCGGCGTCGGCGGCGGCGGGGTTTCCGGCTGCGGCTCCGGCTGGGGTTCCGGTTCGGGTTGCGGCGGCGCCGGCGGGGCCGCCTGCTGCACGCTCGTATCCCAGACCTCGGCCTCGACCGCTACCGGCTGGTTATTGGTCCAGTTGATGCCGACCACCAGGAAGGCCAGCAGCAGGGCGTGCACACCCACCGCCAGGCCGATCGAGGGCCAGCGGTTCGGTTCCGGCGGCACCTGGTAGTGCGAACCGCCGATGGCATTGCTGTTCTGCTTCGTTGCCGACATCAACTTTTCTTTTCGTTACTGAGTGGCCAGACCGACCCGGTTGATGCCCATCTTCTTGGCTTCCGAGATCAGCTGGATCACATTGTCATACTTGCTTTCGCGGTCGCCGGAAATCATCACCGGATAGTCCGGATGCTCGGCATGGATCGCGCGCAGGCGGTCGACCAGGGCATCGCGGCTCGACACTTCCTCGAACGCCTGCGCCTGCTTGCCGCTGATGCCGATCTGCAGCCGCGCGTCGCTCTTCACCACGATATTGATGTAGTCGGCCGGCGGCTGGGTCGAGCGCTCGGCAGTGGGCAGCTTGATCTCGCTGGGGTTCTGCGTCGGCGGTACCGCCATGAAAATGATGAGCAGCACCAGCATCACGTCGATATACGGCACGACGTTGATTTCGGACTTCAGCTTGCGGCGTCCGCTGCGCAGGTTGCTGTTGAATGCCATGTTCTTACCTCGATCCCGAAGCGATCAGCGCGACTGGCGCTGGAGGATGTTCGAGAATTCCTCGACGAAGCTTTCGAAGCGGATCGCGAGACGGTCGATATCGTGGGTGAAACGGTTGTAGGCGACCACGGCCGGGATTGCCGCGAACAGGCCGATAGCGGTGGCGATCAGCGCTTCGGCGATGCCGGGGGCGACGGTGGCCAGGGTTGCCTGCTGCACGTTGGCCAGGCCGCGGAAGGCGTTCATGATGCCCCACACGGTGCCCAGCAGGCCGATGTACGGCGACACCGAGCCGACCGAGGCCAGGAAGTTCAGGTGGGTGTCCAGGTGATCGAGTTCGCGGTGGAAGGCGGCGCGCATCGCGCGGCGGGCGCCGTCCAGCACGGCGCCGAGGTCGAGGGCGTCGCGGGCAGCCTGCTTGCCCTTGATGAACTCGCCCATGCCGGCTTCGAAGATGCGGGCCAGCGGACCGCTCTGGTCGCGCTGGGTGCTGGCGCTCTGGTGCAGGGTGTGCAGGTTGCCGCCGGCCCAGAAGTTGCGTTCGAACTGTTCGGTCAGGCGGCGCGCGGCGCGGATCGCGAACAGCTTGCGGAAAATATAGGTCCAGCTGATCACGGAAATCGCGAACAGCAGGAGCATGATCAATTTGACCAGGAAGTGCGCGTGGGCGATCAGTTCAATGAAAGAGAGGTCTTGGACTGCGTTCATCAGTAGTTTTGGTCAAATGTATTTCAGTTGGACAGCATTTTAGCAGCGGCAGAGTCGGGAAGGGGGCGAGGGCGCATCGTTTTTGCATCGACGCAGCCCACTTTCACGTTCGCGGTCGAGAGCAGGGTATCGCCACGCCAGGCCTGCTGCGCGAACTGGACCGATGCGCGGCCGAGCTTTTCCACGGTAAGGCGGAGCGTCAGTTCGTCGTCCAGGCGCGCGGACGACAGGTAATCGACGCTTGCGCTGCGGACCACGAAGGCGGCGCTTTCCTCGTCGAGCAGGGTTTGCTGGTGAATGCCGAGCGAACGCAGCCATTCGGTGCGCGCACGTTCGAAGAACTTCAGGTAATTGGCGTAGTACACGATGCCGCCGGCGTCGGTGTCTTCGTAATAGACCCGTACTGTCCAGGTGAAAACTGAAGGCATTTCAGCTGCCATAAATGAAAATGGGAAACATTTTACGCGATTTTCGGCAGGCCTATGTACGCTGACGAACATAGGCCGCGGAAAGCCGTTGCGGCCCAATGGCTAGGCCGTTATCAATCGGGCATTAGTAGACGTGAGCCATGCATACTCAGCCAACAACTGTAACACTTTCTCACAAATCGTGTCGCTACGGTTACATGGCTGATCTAGCGCAAACCGCCGTCGAATCAAGCCTGGGTGCGTTTGATGTTGAAAGGCGAGAAGCCCTGGCAGGTCGGCATCATCTCGATCAGGTTGACGTTGATGTGCGCGGGCAGGGTGGCGATCCAGTAGGCGGTTTCCGCGATGTCTTCGGCGGTGAGCGGCTGGGTGCCTTCGTAGACCTTGGCGGCGGCCGCGTCATCGCCCTTCAGGCGCACGTTCGAGAATTCGGTGCCGCCGCACAGGCCGGGCGCCAGGTTGGTGGCGCGTACGCCGGTGCCGACCAGGTCGGCGCGCAGGTTCAGCGTGAACTGTTCGACGAAGGCCTTGGTGGCGCCGTAGACATTGCCGCCCGGGTAGGGGTAATGGCCGGCGACCGAGCCGAGGTTGATGATCGTGCCGCTGCCGCGCTCCACCATCGACGGCAGCAGCGCATGGGTCATCGTCACCAGGCCGCGGACGTTGGTGTCGATCATGGTGTTCCAGTCTTCCAGCGGGACCTCGTGGGCCGGCTTGGTGTTCAGCGCCAGGCCCGCGTTATTGATCAGGACGTCGATCTGGCGCCAGGATTGCGGCAGCATCGACAGCGCTTCCTCGATCGAGGCCTTGTCGGTGACATCCATCGCGACCGGCAGCGCCGATTCGCCCAGCTCGCGGGCCAGCGCCTCCAGGCGCTCCTTGCGCCGCGCCGCCAGCACCACCTGGTGGCCGTTCTTGACGAAGGTGCGCGCCATCGCGGCGCCGAAGCCGGCCGATGCGCCGGTAATGAATACGATCATGATGGATCCCGGTTGGTGTGAGTTGAACCCCGAGATTGTAGCCGAAATGACCATCCGCGGAGAGGTGGGACGCCCGCTCGCCGCCCTTGCCGGCCAGTCAACGGGTTCCTTGCACGCCGGGCGTGACTTCCCTTACAATCGGGAGTTCCATTTACGTCTCACGTAACTGGCGAAAACCGCCTGCCGGCGGCGAAGGTGGATATCCACCGGGGAGCGTGAGATGTCGTTTGCCGTTCGCCTGGGCAGCCTTCGACTGGTACGCTTCGTATCGCGGCTGCCTTGTTTCTCGCTCCCGCCTTGGTTCAGCTGCCTGTTGCCTGGTACTCTTATCGATTGGAGTTTTTTCATGTTTGCAAAAGATCACACGCTCGCCAACGTCGACCCGGAACTGTGGGATGCGATCCAGAAGGAAAACACCCGCCAGCAAGACCACATCGAGCTGATCGCATCCGAGAACTACACCTCGCCGGCAGTGATGCAGGCCCAGGGCTCCCAGCTGACCAATAAATACGCCGAAGGTTATCCGGGCAAGCGTTACTACGGCGGCTGCGAATACGTCGACATCGCCGAGCAGCTGGCGATCGACCGCGTCAAGCAACTGTTCGGCGCCGAGGCCGCCAACGTGCAGCCGAACTCGGGCTCGCAGGCCAACCAGGGCGTGTTCTTCGCCATGCTGAAGCCGGGCGACACCATCATGGGCATGTCGCTGGCGGAAGGCGGCCACCTGACCCACGGCATGGCGCTGAACATGTCGGGTAAATGGTTCAACGTCATTTCCTACGGCCTGACCGAGCAGGAAGACATCGACTACGAGCAGATGGAAGCCCTGGCCCGCGAGCACAAGCCGAAGCTGATCATCGCCGGCGCCTCCGCCTTCTCGCTGCGCATCGATTTCGAGCGCTTCGCCAAGGTCGCCAAGGAAATCGGCGCCTATTTCATGGTCGACATGGCCCACTACGCCGGCCTGATCGCCGCGGGCGAATACCCGAACCCGGTGCCTTACGCCGACTTCGTCACCTCGACCACCCACAAATCCCTGCGCGGCCCGCGCGGCGGCATCATCCTGATGAAGGCCGAGCACGAGAAGGCCATCAACTCGGCGATCTTCCCGGGCATCCAGGGCGGTCCGCTGATGCACGTGATCGCCGGCAAGGCCGTCGCCTTCAAGGAAGCGCTGTCGCCGGAGTTCAAGGAATACCAGCAGCAGGTGGTCAAGAACGCCAAGGCCCTGGCCGACGCCCTGATTTCGCGCGGCCTGCGCATCGTGTCCGGCCGTACCGAGTCGCACGTGATGCTGGTCGACCTGCGTTCGAAAGGCCTCACCGGCAAGGAAGCGGAAGCCATCCTGGGCCAGGCACACATGACCTGCAACAAGAACGGCATTCCGAACGACCCGCAGAAGCCTTTCGTGACCTCCGGCATCCGCCTCGGCAGCCCGGCCTTCACCACCCGCGGCTTCAAGGAAGAGGACGCCACCAAGGTGGGCAACCTGATCGCCGACGTGCTGGACAACCCGCACGACGCCGCGACCATCGAGCGCGTCAAGCTTGAGGTCAAGAAACTGACCGACAAGTACCCGGTCTACGCAGCATAACGCGTCAACAGCGCAGCAGCCCCGGCGACCATGAAATGTCCTTTCTGTCAGCATGAAGACACCCAGGTCCTCGATACCCGCGTATCCGAGGAAGGGGACTCCATCCGCCGACGGCGCCGCTGCGCCCAGTGCGACAAGCGCTTCACCACCTACGAGCGCGTCGAACTGTCGATGCCGATCATCGTGAAGAAGAACGGCAGCCGTACCGAATTCGAATCCTCCAAACTGCGCGGCAGCCTGATGCTGGCCCTGCGCAAGCGTCCCGTGGCCGCCGGCGCCATCGACGCCGCCGTTGCCTCGATCGAGGAAAAACTGCTGACCAGCGGCCGCCGCGAGGTCGACAGCGTTCACGTCGGCGAACTCGTGATGCAGGAACTCAAGCGTCTCGACAAGATCGCCTACATCCGTTTCGCGTCCGTCTACAAGAACTTCGAAGACCTGGCCGAGTTCCAGGAAGCCATCGCCGAAGTCGGTCCGGGCGCGAAAACCCCATCCAATTAAAGTTCCGTTCGAACGCTTGAGCCGCCGCCACGGCTGACTTGAGCCCGCCTGATAACTTCTGGTCTCCCTGATCGAGACCTGGAGGTATCGTATGCGCGGCCGTCGTGCCCTCGTCGCCAGCGCCGGCTTCACGCTGGTGGAAGTGCTGGTGGCCTTGTTCGTCGTCGCCTTCGGCGTCGCCGGGGCGGCGGCCGTGCAGACCGGCGCCGTGCGCATGGCGGACGAGGCCGCGCGCCTGTCCGACGGCCTGCGCCTGGCGGCCTCGCTGGCCCAGCGCATGCGCGCGAATCCGGTCGCGATGGCGCTGCCCGATACCGCCAATCCCTATCTCCAGTTCGATACCGATGCCGGCGCGGCCATGCCGGCCGCGGTCTCCTGCTATGGCGACGCCGATTGCGATCCCATGCAGATGGCCGGCTTCGACCTCGGCGAAACCGCGGCGCAGCTGGCCGGCCGCTTCCCCGGCGCGCGCCTGCGCGTCTGCCGCGACGGCCAGCCGACGGATGCGGACGGCTTGCCGGCCTGGCCCTGCAGCGGCGAGCCCGGCGCGCCGGTCGCCATCAAGCTGGGCTGGCGCGGCAAGCCGGGTGAGCGGGACGCGCCGGCCCTGTTCCTGACGCTCGGGACGGCGGCGCCATGAGGCGGCTTTCCCGTCTGCCGCAAGCGGGCCTGACCCTGGTCGAGATGATGGTGGCCCTCGCCGTCGGCCTGGCGGTCGTGCTGTCCGCGGCCCGGCTGCTGGCCCTGGCGAACGTCGCCTACGCCGCCCAGACGGAAAGCGCGGCCCTCGACGATGCCGGCCGCAATGCCCTCGAACTGCTCGGCCGCGCGGTGCGCCAGGCCGCGTACGCCGATCCGACGCAGCTCGACCTTTCCTCACCCGTCGACGGTTTGCCGGCCCGCCTGGCGGGGCTCGATGCGCGCTCGCTCGGCGCCACGACGGCCGGCATCGCCGTGCCCCTGGCGGCGGTGGCGAACGGCAGCGACGTGCTGGCCGTGCGCTTTCCCGGCGCCGGGACGGGCAGCGGCGACGGCAGCGTGGTCGATTGCGCAGGCTTCACGGTCGCCGCCGGCGAAGAAGGCTGGAGCATTTTCTACGTGGCGAAGAACGGCGACGGCGAGCCCGAGCTGCGCTGCAAGTACCGCGGCGCAAGTAACTGGAGCGCGGACGCCGTGCTTACCGGCGTCGACAGCTTCCAGGTGCTCTACGGCCTGGACACCGATACCCCGCGCGACGGCGCCGCCAACCGCTACGTGAATGCGGATGCGATCCGCGCACTGGACGCGGCACTGCCGGCCGGCCTGCCGCCGCAGGAATTCAATCGCCGCACGCACTGGAAACGCGTGGTCAGCGTGCGCGTCGGCCTGCTGCTGCACGGCACGCGGCCGACCCGGCAGGATCGCGCGAGCCGCGAATTCCAGCTGTTCGGGCCGCTCCACGCGGCCGGCGCGGCAAAGAGCGATGTCGGCACGGTGCTGCGCGAGGATGCGCTGCCGGACAAGCTGCGGCGGCGCGAGCGCAGGCTGTTTTCCACGACCGTGGCGCTGCCGGCGGAGGCCCCATGAGCTTGCCGTCGTCACTGCATCCCGGGCGCCGGCGCGGCGCCGCATTGGTGTGCGCACTGGTGCTGATGCTGGCGGCCATGCTGGTAGGCGTTTCGGTATCGCGCATCGCATTCGCATCGATCGCCGCCGCCCGCGCCGAACGCGAGCGCGGCCTTGCCTACGATGCCGCCGAAGCCGCCTTGCTGGATGCCGAGCGCGACATTGCCGGGCTGGCTGCGGGCGCCAGCCCGGCCCGCGCCGCGCTGTTCACGCCTGCCGGCGCCGGCGGTTTCGCCGAGGGCTGCGGCCGCGCCGGCAGCGCGCGCGGGCTCTGCCTGGCAAGCTCGCCGGAGGCCTGGCAGGCCCAGGACCTGGCGGATCCCGGCAATCCAGTCATGGTGCCTTACGGACATTACACCGGCGCGAACATGGCGACCGGCAAGGGCTTGCTGCCCGCCCAGCCGCCGGCCTACCTAATTGAGCGGATCGCACCGCCGGGCGCCGGCGCATCCCTCGGCAGTTTCTACCGGATCACCGCGATCGGTTTCGGCAGCCAGGCATCCATGCGGGTCGTGCTGCAGTCCGTGTACCGCAAGCCGAAACCGGCGCCGCCGGGCGGCGCACCGCCTGGCGGTGCCCCCAGCGAGCCGGAGGCCGGCGAACCCGCGCCGGACGATGCCGGCCCGCCGGATGGAGCGGGGCCACCGAATCCCGCCGCGCCCACGCCACCGGCCGTCCAACTGCCCGCCGGACGCATCGCCTGGCGCGAAATCGCCAACTGGCCGCGGCTGCATGCCGAGGCCATCGAATGAGAAACCCGGAAATGAAGAACCCGATAAATCAAGAGGAAACGAGAACCATGAAGGTGCAGCCCGGCTTTACCCTGATCGAGATGCTGATCGTGATGGCCATCCTGTCCATCCTGGCGGCGGTGGCTTACCCGAGCTACGCAAGTCACATCGTGCGGACCAAGCGTACCGAAGGGCAGATCGCCCTGATCGAAGCGATGCAGCAACAGGAGCGCTACCACATGCAGCACAACAGCTATCTCGCCTTCTCCTCCGGCAGCGAGGACGCCCGGGCCCAGGGATTCCGCTGGTGGTCCGGCGCGAGCGCAGCGGCGAGCTTCTACGAGCTGGATGCGCGCGCCTGCCCGGACCGCGACATCGCCGACTGCGTCCAGTTGCGCGCCCGTCCCGGCACCGCGAAGGTCGACAGCCGCTTCCGCGATCCGGAGTGCGGCGCACTGACCATCGACAGCCTCGGCGCGCAGGCGGCCCAGGGCAGCGGCCGCTGCTGGCAATGAAGAGCTGGCGCCGGCGGCGCGGCGGCTTTTCGCTGATCGAGCTGCTGGCCGTGCTGGCGATCGCCGCCATCCTGCTGGGCGTGGGTGCGCCGAATCTGCGCGAGCTGATCCGCACCCAGCAGCTCAAGACCGCCACCGGCGACCTGTTCGCCGCCATCGGCATGGCGCGCGCCCAGGCGCTGGCGCGCGGCGAGGTCGTCACCGTGTTGCCGAAAGGGCAGGGCGGTGCCGACTGGCGGCGCGGCTGGACCGTCTTCATCGACCGCGACGGCGACCGCCAGCCGGGGCCCGGCGACACCATCCTGGCCGAGCACGGTCCGCTGGCGCAGGGGCTGGCGGTCGGCTTTTCCTTCACCAGCCCGGCGCCGCCTTTCTATATCGCCTACAATGGCGCCGGGCGCAGCTGCCGCGACAGCAACCCGGCGGCGGCGCGCTATGGCACGCTGTCGCTGTTCCACGGCGGCGCCATCCGGCGTATTAAAATCAATATGCTGGGCCGGGCCCGCAACTGCGATCCGGCGCGCGACAAGTCCTGCGACGGACCCGCCGCGCCGCCATAACGAACCGAATGAAACCAACGTGTTGATACTGAGCGATACCGAAGGCATGGCCCTGGCGCTGGAATGGGCGGCCAAGGGCATGTACATCACCGCGCCGAATCCGCGCATCGGCTGCGTGATCGTGCGCGACGGCGAAGTGATCGGCGCCGGCCACACCCAGCCGGCCGGGCAGGCGCATGCCGAAATCCAGGCCCTGCGCGACGCCCAGACGCGCGGCAACGATGTGCGCGGCGCCACCGCCTACGTTACCTTGGAACCCTGCAGCCACCACGGCCGCACGCCGCCGTGCTCGAATGCGCTGATCCAGGCAGGGCTCGGGCGCGTGGTGGCGTCGATGGTCGATCCGAATCCGCTGGTGGCCGGACGCGGCCTGGCGCAGCTGGAAGCGGCCGGCATCGCGGTCAGCTCGGGCATCCTGGCGGACCAGGCGTATGAACTGAACATCGGTTTCTTCAACCGCATGCGCTTCAAGAAGCCCTGGGTGCGCCTGAAGACGGCCGCCAGCCTGGACGGGGCAACCGCGCTGGCGTCCGGCGAAAGCCAGTGGATCACCAGTCCGGAGGCGCGCGCCGACGGCCACGCCTGGCGCGCCCGCGCCCAGGTCATCCTGACCGGAATCGGCACCGTCAAGGCCGACGATCCGCAGCTGACCGTACGCATGCTCGATAAACTGAGCGATACGCCGATGCAGCCGCGCCGCGTGATCGTCGACAGCCGCCTCGATATCGATCCGGGCGCGCGCATCCTGCAGGGCGAGCCGTGCTGGATCGTCGCGGCACAGACGAGCGCGGAGAAGGAAGCAAAGCTGCGCGCCGCCGGCCACGAAGTCATCATGCTGCCCAACAGCGCCGGCAAGGTCGACCTGCCGGCGCTGATGCTGGAACTGGGCCGGCGCGAGATCAACGAGGTGCACGTGGAGGCGGGTAGCAAGCTGAACGCCTCGCTGGTGCGCGAAGGCTGCGTCGACGAGCTGCTGGTCTATCTGGCGCCGAGCCTGATCGGGCCGGGGCAGGGCATGTTCGCGCTGCCGCCGCTGGCGCAGCTGAAGGATAAATTCGCATTGCGCTTCCACGGCGTGCAGCAGGTCGGCCCCGACCTGCGCATCCTGGCGCGTTTCAATCATCAAGAAAAGGAATGAGGATGTTTACTGGAATCGTCGCTGCGGTGGGCAGCATCCAATCGGTCAAGCCGCTCGAAGGCGGTTCCTTCGCCGGCGTGCGCCTGCAGATCGAGGCCGGCGGCCTGGGACTGGACGACGTCGCGCTGGGCGACTCGATCGCCATCAACGGTGCCTGCATGACCGTGGTCGAAAAGGCCGGCAACGCCTTCGCGGTGGACGTCTCGCGCGAAAGCCTGAACCGCACCGCCGGCTTGGACCAGCCGGGCGAAGTAAACCTGGAAAAGGCGCTGACCCTGGCCGAACGCCTCGGCGGCCACCTGGTCTCGGGTCACGTCGACGGCCTCGGCACGGTGCACAGCTTCGAGCCGATCGGCGAATCCTTCAAGCTCGTCATCGACGCCCCGCTGGAGCTGGGCAAGTACCTGGCCTATAAAGGCTCGATCGTGGTGAACGGCGTCTCGCTGACCGTCAACAGCGTCGAGGACCTCGAAGCGAATGGCGACAAGGTCTGCCGCTTCTCGATCAACCTGATCCCGCACACGATCGCCGTCACCACCCTCAAGCACCTGCATGCCGGCGCCAAGGTGAACCTCGAGATCGACCTGATCGCGCGCTACGTCGAGCGCATGCTGACGGCCGCCAAGGCCTGATTCCGCGCCCGGCGCCTGCCGGGCAGATTTTCTCCGATCCCCTGCTATTTAGCGTAGACTGCCTGCTGGAAATTAATCCAGTAGGCAGGGCATTCGCTCGCCTGTATTTACCGCAGAATAAAACAGACAAAGGGGACCCCCGGGATGAATCACACGGCATCCATCGAATTGAAGACGGTACTCAAGGGCGCGGCGCTGGTCGCCCTGCTGGCCGCGGCCGGGCTCAGCTCGGCGGAAGGCATGCGCAGCTACCGCTCGCTGGCGATTTCCGGCGACGGCGAACGCCTGGTCGCGATCGAGGCCAGCGAAGGCGAAGCCAAGAGCGGCCCGCGCATCGTGGTGCGCGACACCGCGACCGGCAAGATCGTCTCGACCTTCGTGCAGTCCGATTGCACCCAGTGCCGCATCGAGGCGCCGGTATGGTCGCCGGACCAGAAGGCGATGGCCTTGATCAGCACCGACGCGAAAGCCGGCACCGCCACCGTCAACGTGCTGCGCGACGGCAAGCTGACGCCGGTGGCCGTCGTCAAGGGCGTGGCGAATACCGTGCGCTGGTCCTCTGACGGCCGCCAGCTGGCCTTCCTCGCCACCGTCGGCGCCAAAAAGCTGACCGGCGCGGTGGAGGCGGGCGCGCGCCAGATCGGCGAGATCGGCGTGGCCGAGCAGGAAGACGAGCAGCGCATCGCCGTGGTATCGAGCAGCGGCGGCGACTTCAAGCTGGTGTCGCCAAGCGATACCTTCATCTACGAATACGACTGGACGCCGGACGGCAAGGGCTTCGTCGTCACCAGCGCCAAGGGCAACGGCGACAACAACTGGTGGATCGCGACCCTCGGCCACGTCGATGCCGCGAGCGGCAAGCTGCGCGTGCTGGCGGCGCCGAAGATGCAGATGAATATGCCGCACGTGTCGCCGGATGGGAAGACGGTCGCCTTCATCGGTGGCCTGATGAGCGACTTCGGCTCGGTCGGCGGCGACGTCTACACGGTGTCGATCGACGGCGGCGAACCGGTCGACGTGACCCCGGGCTTTGCCGGCACCTTCAACGGCATCGCCTGGCGCGGCAAGCAGGTACTGGCGTCGGTACTGGCCGACGCCGACGCCGCCGTGGTCGCGGTCGACCCGGCCGCGAAGAGCAGCCGCGTGCTGTGGAAGGGCCCGGTCACGGCCTCCGCTTCGCGCGACGGCCGCTTCGTGTTCAGCCTCGATGGCAAGGTCGCGGCCTCGGTGCATGAGGACTACGAGCACGCGCCGCGCATCGTCGCCGGCCGCCTGCCGGAGATGAACCCGGTCACCCACGACAACGACGCCTTCGGGCCGGTGGTGTCCGCGCAGAGCGTCGCCTGGACCAACGAAGGCTTCAAGGTGCAGGGCTGGCTGGTCGGTCCGCGCCAGCTCGACGCCGGCAAGACCTACCCGATGATTGTGCAGGTGCACGGCGGTCCCGCTGCGGCAGCTACCCCGCGCTACATCTCCGGGGGCGAGGGCGGCAACTCGCTGGTGCGCGAGCTGGTCAAGGAAGGCTATTTCGTGTTCATGCCGAACCCGCGCGGCAGCTACGGCCAGGGATCGAGCTTCACCAGCGCCAACCGGAAGGACTTCGGCGGTGGCGACTGGCGCGACATCCTGGCCGGCGTCGACGCCGCCATCAGGCAGGCGCCGGTGGACGGGAACCGCCTGGGCCTGATGGGCCACTCCTACGGTGGCTTCATGACGATGTGGGGCGTAACCCACAGCCAGCGCTTCAAGGCGGCAGTCGCCGGCGCCGGCATCGCCAACTGGATCAGCTACTACGGCCAGAACGGCATCGACCAGTGGATGGTGCCCTTCTTCGGCGCCACCATGTACGACAACCCGGCCGTGTACCGCGCGGCCTCGCCGATCGAGTCGATCAAGGCCGCGAAGACGCCGACCCTGATCTATGTGGGCGAACGCGACGTCGAGTGCCCGCCGGCGCAGTCGCTGGAGTTCTGGCACGGGCTGAAGGCGATGGGCGTGCCGACCACCCTGGTGATCTACGAAGGCGAGGGGCATGCCTTGCGCAAGCCGGAGCACCAGAAGGACTTGCGCGCGCGCGAAATCGGCTGGTTCAACAAGTATCTGAAGTAAGCACGAGATGAAAAAGCTTTTACCTGCCGCCTGCCTGGCGATGTGCGGGGCGGGCGGCGCCTTCGCGCAAGACACCGCCAGGCAGGAGCCCGTCAAGGCCGAAGGCCAGCCGCAACAGGTCAAGGTCAGCGGCACCCGCACCGACGATACCGAAACGCGCCGCCTGTCCACGGCGGCGAAGCTGGTGGTGGGGCGCGAGGAACTCGAACGCAACGGCGACACCAGCCTCGGCGAAGTGCTCAAGCGCCTGCCGGGCATCACGATGTCCGGCG
This sequence comes from Massilia sp. 01N417, assembly GCF_056399645.1. Taxonomy (NCBI): domain Bacteria; kingdom Pseudomonadati; phylum Pseudomonadota; class Betaproteobacteria; order Burkholderiales; family Oxalobacteraceae; genus Massilia; species Massilia sp. 01N417. The sequence goes on from NZ_JBFTRS010000031.1 coordinate 70,107, forward strand.
CGCCGGGGACCGGCGGCAGCGTCCAGATGCGTGGCCTCGGCAATGGCTACACCCAGGTGCTGGTGAATGGCGAGCGTCCGCCGCCAGGCTTTTCGGTCGAATCGATTCCGCCCGACCAGGTGGAGCGCATCGAGATCATGCGCGGTGCGGTCGCCGACCAGAGCACCCAGGCGATCGCCGGCACCGTCAACGTCATCCTGCGCCAGGGCTACCGGCAGAAGGACACGCAGCTGCGCATTGCCGACAATATTCAGCAGGGCCGCCATGGCGCGAACGTGTCCGTGACCGTGCCGGGCAAGAGCGGCCAGCTCACGTGGACGCTGAACGCCACCGTGTCGGAAAGCCGGCCGCACACCGACGTCACCGCCCGCGACGCCGACCTGCTGGCCGACGGCCGCTATCAACGCCTGCAGCTCATCAAAAGCGAAGGCGAGGGCAGGTCGCGTGCATTGAACCTGGCGCCGCGCCTGTCCTGGAAATTCGACAACGGCGATACGCTCAACTTCCAGCCCTTCGTGTCCGCCAATCGCAACCACAGCGTGAACGACGCGCCGGTCGACCAGGTCATCGGCATCGTTTCGCCGGATTTCGTGCTCCAGCACGCAGACTCGCGGACGACCGGGACGATGGCGCGCGGCCTTGGCGACTGGACCCACAGGATGGACGGCGGCGCGAAGCTGGAACTCAAGTTCAGCGCCGGCATCAACCGCAGCGACAGCGACAGCCTGCGCAACAACTACGGCGAGGGCGGCGCGCTGAACCGGGTCCTGAGCGACGTCGATCGCGAGCGCCAGCGCAGCATCTCGAACAGCGGCAAGTACAGCCGCCCGCTGGGCGAAGGCCATCACTTCGCGGCGGGCTGGGATGGCGAGGCCGGGCACCTGGCGCTGGTCCACCGGGCCGAAGGCGACAACAATCCCCTGTACGAGGCCTCGGGCGCGAACCTGTCCGCCGACACCCGCCGCCTGGCCCTGTTCGCACAGGGCGAGTGGGACATCAGCAGCCAGTGGTCCGGCTACCTGGGCCTGCGCTGGGAAGGCATCCGCAGCACCAGCGACAGTCCCGGCTACGCGGTGAAGAACACCAGCAGCGTATGGAGCCCGGTGTTGCACACCGTGTACCGCATTCCCGGTTCCAAACGCGACCAGGTGCGCGCCAGCCTGACCCGGAGCTACAAGGCGCCCGTGCTGGACGATCTGATCGCGGCGCCTTCGTTCACCAGCGATAACCACCCGACCCGCCCGGACCGCACGGGCAATCCGAATCTGAAGCCGGAACTGGCAACGGGCATCGACCTGGCCTACGAGCACTACCTGAGCCGCAGCGGGATCCTGTCGGCCAGCGCCTTCCTGCGCGACATCGACGACCTGATGCGCCGCCAGACGGCGCTGCATTCGACCAGCATCGGTCCGCGCTGGGTGTCCACGCCGGCCAACATCGGCCATGCGCGCACGAGTGGCGTCGAGCTGGAAGCCAAGTTCCAGCTGGCCGAAGTGCTCGCCGGGGCGCCGGACCTGGACCTGCGCGCCAATTACAGCCGCTACCGGTCGAGCGTCGACGACATCCCCGGCCCCAATAACCGGCTCGAGCGGCAGGCCAGGCAGACCGCCAACGTCGGCCTCGATTACCGCGTAAAGAACGCGCCGCTGACGGTTGGCGGCAACGTCAACTGGACGCCGCCGACCGTGGTCCAGAGCAGCGTGGCCGAGCTGTACACGACCGGCATGAAGCGCCAGCTCGACCTGTATGGATTGTGGAAGTTCAGCGCCAATACGCAGTTGCGGATTTCGGGGAACAACCTGCTGCCGCGCAGGTATGAGACTGCGCGGGTGGTTGATCTCGGCGACTTGGCGCAGGCCCTGGATACGTCGGTGCGGACTTATTCGACGCTGGGTGTGCGGCTCGAACTGAAGATCTAAGCAAGCAGGGTGGGCACCCCGTGCCCGCGCGCAGCCAACGAACCACGAACATAAGGCGTGGGCACGGCGTGCCCGCCCTGCGAACTCACTGCGGGGCCTTCTGGCCCCCGGCGGCAACAGCTACCTGCGCCGCCTTCTCCGGATTCAACACCACCTGCACGTAGTTGTCCGGCTTCAGATAACGCTGCGCCGCCGCCTTCAGGTCCGCCACGCTCAGCTTCTGCACTTCCTTGTCGAAGGTAAGGATGGTGGCCGGGTCGGTGCCCTCGGTCAGCGAGGTTTGCAGCGCGGCCAGCCAGTAGCCGTTTTCCTTCAGCGACTTGCGGTAGGTCTGCAGCCAGTTGGTCTTGACCTTGTCGAGGTCGGCCTGGTCCGGGCCCTGGGTGCGCATGCGCTCGATTTCGGCGAAGGTTGCGTTGACCACCTTGTCGACGTTTTCCGGACCGGTCGGCAGGGTCACGCCGACCGTGTAGTGGCTGTAGGGGATGCGCGTCATCGAGGCTTCCATGCCGCCGCCGTAGATCAGGCCCAGCTTCTCGCGCAGCACGTCGATGATGCGGATGTTCATCACCTCGGTCAGGGCCGACAGGCGCAGTTCTTCGAGTTCGTTGACCTCGGCGGCGCCGGTGAAGGTCAGCGAGACCGTGCTCTTGTCGTCAAGGCCGCTGTTGACTTCCTTCTTGACCACGCCTTTCACGGGGCGGATGCCGAGGTCGCGGAAGGCGACCGGGATGTCCGGGGTCGGCAGGCTGGCCAGGTAGGTGGACAGCAGGGGCTTGATGGCGTTGACGTCGAAGCTGCCGACGAAGATGAAGGTCAGGTCCTTGGCGCTGGAAAAGCGCTGGCGGTAGATGGCGATCGCGCGGTCGAGGTCGATGCTGGCGAAGTCCTCGGGCTTCAGGGCGCGCGGGGCGCGCGGATTGTCGCCGTACAGGGTCTTGACCAGCACGTCGCCGAACATGGCGCCCGGCTGCGACGCGCGGTTGCGCGCCAGTTCGATCTGCTTGCCGATGAAGGATTTGTACAGGTTTTCGTCGCGGCGCACGCCGGCGAACTTCAGCCACACCATCTGCAGCATGGTCTCGATGTCGGTGGCGCCCGCGGTGCCGGCGACCACGTCGGTGTTGTTGCCCAGGCCGGCGCTGACGGCGGCCGCCTTGCCGGCCAGGATCTTGCGCATGTCGAGCGGCGAAAAATCCTTCAGGCCCATCGCGGCGACGATGGTGTCGGCGTAGCGCGCGTTGTACATGTCCTTGGTGTCGAACAGGCTCTGGCCGCCGAAGCGGGCGGCGCTCATCAGCACCTGGTCGTTGCGGAAGCTGGTCGGCTTGAGGATCACCTTGACGCCGTTCGACAGCACCAGGCTGGTGGTGCCGAGACGCTCGTCGCGGCTCTCGGAAACGATGCTGCCGGGGGCGGGCGGCTGGTCCATCAGCTGCGCTGCCACCGCCTTCTCGTCGTGGGCCTTGACGTCGCGGCGTTCGGCGGCGGCGACCGCGGCCAGCAGCTGCTCGCCGGTCGGTATCGCGGCGGCTTCCTTGGCCGGGCCGGTATAGATCACCAGCTTGCCCGAATCGGCGGGGATGGTGCGGCGCGCGTAGGCGTTGATCTCCGCGACCGTGATGCCGGGCAGGAGCTGGTTCACGTAGCGGTATTCGTTCTCGATGCCGGGGATCGATTCGCCTTCGAGGAAGTTGCGGATGTATTCGGCAGCCAGGCCGCCCGAATCGGTCTTGTCGCGTTCGTTCCAGGCGCGCTCGTAGGTGCGCATCACGCCTTTCTTCATCCGATCGAGTTCCGCCTCGCTGAAGCCGAAGCGGCGCGCGCGTTCGTTTTCCTGCACCAGGGCGTCGATGGCCGGGGTGGCGCCGCCTTCGCCCAGCGCCGCCATCGCGTTGTAGGAGCGGTAGCGCGGCGTCAGGCGGCCCAGCGCGCTGCTGGCGCCCATGAAGGGCGGCGAGGGCAGTTGCGCCAGCTCGGACAGGCGCTGGTTCAGCATGCCGGCGAACAGTCCCTCGATCAGCTGCTCGCGGTAGCCGCCGATGGTGGCGCGTTCGCTGAAGGGCAGCACCGGATAGCGGATCAGGACCGAGGCCGGGCCGGCTTCCTTGTCGGTCACGACCAGTGCTTCCGTTTCGAGACGGGGCGCGATCTGGGCATAGGCGCGCGGGCGCGGCGAGGCCGGATTCTTCAGGCCCGCGAAGTGGCGCTTGATCAGCTGCTCGGCCTGGACCGGGTCGATGTCGCCGACCGCCACCACCGCCATCAGGTCGGGCCGGTACCAGTCGCGGTAGAAGCGGCGCAGGGCCTCCGGCTTGAAGCTGCGCAGGGTGTCTTCCTTGCCGATCGGAAGGCGCTCGGCATAGCGCGAGCCGTTGTACATCTTCGGCATCAGCACCTTCTGCATGCGGTCGCCCGCGCCTTTGCCGAGGCGCAGCTCTTCGAGCACGATGTCGCGCTCCTTGTCGATGTCGGCGTCGTTCAGGGTCAGGCCTTGCGCCCAGTCCTGCAGCACCTGGAAGGCTTTATCGAGATCCTGCCTGCGCTCGGCCGGCACCGGCAGCACGTAGACGGTTTCGTCGAAGGAGGTGTAGGCGTTCAGGTCGGCGCCGAACTTGACGCCGATCGACTGCAGGTAGGACACCAGCTCGTGCTTCTTGAAATGGGTCGAACCGTTGAAGGCCATGTGCTCCGTGAAGTGGGCCAGGCCCTGCTGGTCTTCGTCCTCGAGGATGGAGCCGGCCTTCACCACCAGGCGCAGCTCCAGCTTGTGCTCGGGCTTGCGGTTCTTCTGGATGTAGTAGGTGAGGCCGTTTGGCAGCTTGCCGACCTTGAGCTGGGGCGCGACCGGCAGCGGGGCATTCAGGTCGAGGCCCGCCGCGCCGGCCAGCGGGGCGGTAAGCAGGATGGCGGTGAGCAGGGTGGTACGGGCAAGGCGGACGAACATGCGAGATGCTCCGGTTGAGCAATAAAAAATCATTCTACCCTGCGCGCCCCATTGCACAGTTGTTGCCGAACACCATAGTTGCACCGAAAGAGTGCGGCGGTCGTTGTCAATATGCAACAATCCTCCGAGCCCGGCAGTGGCCGGCCGCGCTCCAGGCCGCGATTGCCGCCATCCGGCCCGGTGAAAGCCTGGCAAATCCATTAAAATAGCGGGTTTCCGCACTGCCCTCGAGGAACCCGCATGCCCATCTCCACCACCCAGGAAATCGTCGACGAACTGCGCGCAGGGCGCATGGTCATTCTGGTCGACGAGGAAGACCGCGAGAACGAGGGCGACCTGGTGCTCGCCGCCGAACACGTCACGCCCGAAGCGATCAACTTCATGATCCGCCACGCGCGCGGCCTGGTCTGCCTGACCCTGTCGGAAGAGATCTGCGACCGCCTCGAACTGCCGATGATGACGACCCGCAACGGTACCTCCTTCGGCACCAATTTCACGGTCTCGATCGAGGCGGCCGAAGGTGTCACCACCGGCATCTCGGCGGCCGACCGCGCCCGCACCATCCAGGTGGCGGTGGCGAAGGACGCGAAACCGGAAGACCTGGTCCAGCCGGGCCATATCTTCCCGCTGCGCGCAGTGAAGGGCGGGGTGCTGATGCGCGCCGGCCATACCGAGGCGGGCTGCGACCTGACCGAGATGGCGGGCCTGACGCCGGCTTCCGTGATCTGCGAGATCATCAAGGAAGACGGCACCATGGCGCGCCTGCCGGACCTGCTCGAGTTCGCCGAGGAGCACAAGCTGAAGATCGGCACCATCGCCGACCTGATCCACTATCGCAGCCAGACCGAATCGCTGGTCGAGCGCGTGGCCGAGCGCCAGCTGTCGACGGTGCACGGCGAGTTCAATGTGGTCGCCTTCCGCGACAAGCCGAGCGGCTGCGCCCACCTGGCGCTGGTGCACGGTACCCCGGAAGCCGGCAAGGAAACCCTGGTGCGCGTGCACCAGCCGGTCTCGATCGTCGACCTGCTGGACAACCGCGCCACCTCGCACTCGTGGAACCTGTCGGCGGCGATGCAGGCGATCCAGGCGGCCGACGCCGGCGTCATCGTGCTGCTGAACTGCGGTGAGACGGCAGACGAGCTGTTCGCCCAGTTCGCGGACAAGTCGGCGCCACGGCAAGGCGGCCGCGCGGCGAATCTCGACCTGCGCACCTACGGCATCGGCGCCCAGATCCTCAAGCAGGTGGGCGTGTGCAAGATGAAGCTGCTGGCGAATCCGCGCAAGATGCCGTCGATGGTCGGTTTCGACCTCGAGGTGACGGGTTACCTGGCCAAGCCGGAAGCGTAAAAATCGAGCGTATCAGGCGCGAGCGAAGCGCCTGACGCGCTACCATTCAAACATTTACAGTAAACAGAAAAAGAGGCAGCCATGACGGTAGGAACTTTTGAAAGCAATATGCAGGGTGAAGGCCTGCGCATCGGGATCGTGCAGGCACGATTCAATGCCGACGTCGGCCATGGCCTGCTGTCGGCCTGCCTGGCGGAGCTGAAGCACCTGGGCGTGGCGGACGAGGACATCCTGCACGTGACCGTGCCGGGCGCCCTGGAAATCCCGCTGGCCCTGCAGAAGATGGCCGAGACCCAGCAGTTCGACGCCCTGATCGCCCTGGGCGCCGTGATCCGCGGCGAGACCTACCACTTCGAGCTGGTCTCGAACGAGTCGGGCGCCGGCATCACCCGCATCGGCCTGGACTATGGCATGCCGATCGCCAACGCCGTGCTGACCACCGAGAACGACGAGCAGGCCGAAGCGCGCATGGCCGAGAAGGGCACGGACGCCGCCCGCGTCGCCGTCGAGATGGCCAACCTGCTGCTCGGCCTCGACGAGCTGCAGGCCGAAGAAGAATAACAGGTAGCAAGGTAAGAACATGACTGACAAGAGCATTCACGCCAACCCGAACAAGAACCGCACGCCGCGTCACCGCGCGCGCGAGTTCGCGTTGCAGGGCCTCTACCAATGGCTGCTGAACAATGAGCCGGCCTCGACGGTCGTCAACCACATCCGCGCCGCCCACGGCTTCGACAAGGCCGACGCCGAGTACTTCACCGAACTGCTGAACGGCACGATCGCCCAGTCGGTCGAACTGCGCGAGACCCTGGCCCCGACCGTGGACCGTCCGATCGCCGAACTGTCGCCGATCGAGCACGCGGTGCTGCTGCTGGGCGCCTGGGAGCTGAAGAACAAGATCGAGGTCCCGTACCGCGTCGTGATCAACGAAGCGGTCGAGCTGACCAAGTCCTTCGGCGGTATCGACGGCCACAAGTACGTGAACGGCGTGCTGGACCGCCTGGCCGGCAAGTTGCGCCCGGACGAGGCGGCGGCGGATTCGAAGCGCTGATTGCCGTACCGCACACTATATATAAGTGCACAAGTGAAACGCCCCGGGAGACCGGGGCGTTTTTTTTCGCTCGTCGCGAGGGTATAAAAAAGAAGGCCACCGAGGCATGCGCCCACAGTGGCCTTCGACCAGGGATCGGTACGTCGAGGCTTACAGTCCTGCCACGGTCTCGCCGGACTGGCTGGCGCCACGTGCGGCTTCGATGACGGCGTTGTCGGCCTTGGATGGGGCCGGCGCGGATTTCTGGGCCAGTTGCGGCGCAGGGGTGGACGGCGTGAAGATCGGCACGTTCTTGCCGTTCGCAACTTGCTTCAGGCGGCGGTACTCGGCCAGCACCTTGTTGCCGTAGCCCGAGTCGTCCTCGAACGCGGCGGCGCCGACGTAAGTCTTGAGGCCGCCTTCCACGGAACCGGTGCGGGTCACGTAATCCTTCAGGATCTGGGCGCCGACACGGATGTTGGCGACCGGATTCAGGGCGGCCTGCTTGCCGCCGACTTCGTCGAACTTGTCGCTGTGGACCTTCGACATCACCTGCATCAGGCCCTGCGCGCCCATCGGGCTTTCCGCGAAGGGATTCAGGCCCGATTCGATCGCCATCACGGCCAGGATCAGCAGCGGGTCGAGCTTGATCTCGTGCGCGGTGCTGTAGGCGGTGGCGACCAGCATGTTGGCGGCGTCACCGGCGACCCGGTAGCGGCGCGACAGCCATTCGGTCACGTACTTCTGCTGGCGCGTGGCGCGCACGCCCTGCTTGTCGTCGCTGTTGGCGATTTCGACGGCCTCGGCGCCTTTGGCGGCCGGGGCTTGCGCCGGTGCAGCCGCGACCTGCACGGTCTGCTGCGGGCTCAGGAAGTCCGACACCCGTTTAGCCAGATCGGGGCGGTTGTACAGCAGGGCAAGCATTGCTACTGCAGATAGACCGAAAACGGTCAGGGTATGTTGTGCGGTCGTTACGATACCGCGTGCCGCTTTCGTCACGGAAGACCACGTGACTGGCTGGCTGGCCATCTGTTGGACAAGCTTTGCGCTCGTGCCGATGAATCGATGGATCATCGTTTCTCCTTTGTCGCGGAAAAAGCGGCCCCGTGCGGCGACAAAGCGCTGCTGTTCAGGGTACTAATGCCGTGCATCAGAAACCGTCCGTCGCCGCGAATAGCGGTCGAGGAACGCCGTCATTGCTTGCTACAGCCGGGCAGCGCTGCGATGGAGGTGCCCGGTGGCTAACAACTGTCTCGGGGTTGGTAGGACAGACGTCCTGTGAAAACACTCCTAAATAATGTCGTTGGGGCCCCGACCCCGTGAAATAATGAGACCGGCTAAAATCACGTCCTGGACGGGCCTGTCTCACTTGGTAGGCCGGATTGTAGAAGCTGGTTTATATCAAGTCAATACTAGCACTATCGTGCGTTATAACTTTTATGTCTAACGTTTTCTGACTGACTCATCAATTCTGTGGCAAATCAACCACTTGCCGGCGATTGTTAGCCAAGCTCAAAAGATGTAAAAAAGAATGAAAAAATAGATGAACTATTCGGATTTGCGAGATTTTATTGCCAAGTTGCAAGGGATTGGCGAATTAAAGCGTATTTCGGTACCGGTATCGCCGAACCTTGAGATGACAGAAATCTGCGACCGGACCCTCCGTGCCGCCGGGCCTGCTCTCCTGTTTGAACAACCGACCGGTTACAAGGTTCCCGTGCTCGGCAATCTGTTTGGCACGCCGCAACGGGTGGCACTGGGCATGGGCGCCGATAATATCGGCGAGCTCAGGAAGATCGGCCACGTGCTGGCGCGCCTGAAGGAGCCGGAGCCGCCCAAGGGCTTCAAGGACATCATGGACCTGGGCTCGCTCGTGAAGGCGGTCTGGGACATGTCGCCCAAGGAAGTCAAGGGCGCGCCCTGCCAGGAGATCGTCTGGGAAGGCAAGGACGTCGACCTCGGTCGCCTGCCGATCCAGCATTGCTGGCCCGGCGACATCGCGCCCCTGATCACCTGGGGCCTGGTGATTACCAAGGGCCCGCACAAGAAGCGGCAGAACCTGGGCATCTACCGCCAGCAGGTACTGGGCCCGAACAAGGTCATCATGCGCTGGCTGGCGCACCGCGGCGGCGCCCTCGATTTCCGCGAACACTGCATCGCCAACCCCGGCAAGCCCTATCCGGTGGCGGTGGCGCTGGGCGCCGATCCGGCCACCATCCTGGGCGCGGTGACGCCGGTACCGGACACCCTGTCCGAATACCAGTTCGCCGGTCTGCTGCGCGGCCAGCGCACCGTGCTCACCAAGGCCATCGGCAGCGAGCTGCGGGTGCCGGCCGCCGCCGAGATCGTGCTGGAAGGGCATATCTATCCGGACGAGACCCATCCGACCGGCTTCGAGCATGCGCTGGAAGGCCCGTATGGCGACCACACCGGCTATTACAACGAGCAGGACTGGTTCCCGGTATTCACCATCGACCGCATCACCATGCGGCGCGACCCGATCTACCACTCGACCTATACCGGCAAGCCGCCCGACGAGCCGGCCGTGCTGGGCGTGGCGCTGAACGAGGTCTTCATTCCCCTGCTGCAGAAGCAGTTCACCGAGATCACCGACTTCTACCTGCCGCCGGAAGGCTGCAGCTACCGGATGGCGGTGGTGCAAATGAAGAAGCAGTACGCCGGCCACGCCAAGCGCGTGATGTTCGGGGTCTGGAGTTTCCTGCGCCAGTTCATGTACACCAAGTTCATCGTCGTGGTGGACGAGGACGTCGACGTGCGCGACTGGAAGGAAGTGATCTGGGCCATCACGACCCGCGTCGATCCGACCCGCGACACGGTCCTGGTCGACAACACGCCGATCGACTACCTCGACTTCGCCTCGCCGGTCAGCGGCCTGGGCAGCAAGATGGGCATCGACGCCACCAACAAGTGGCCGGGCGAGACCAACCGCGAGTGGGGCACGACTATCGTCATGGCGCCGGAGGTGAAGAAGCGGGTGGACGACATCTGGCAGCAGCTGGGGCTGTAAGGCCGGGGCAGGGCATTCGCCGCGCATATGCACTATATATAGGCGGTTTGATCGCCGGTTTGCCGGCCGGCGCATGCTCGGTTATAATGATTGCTGGCGGGCCCCTGCGCATTGCGGCATGGTTTACCTGGTCAGGTCGGGAACGAAGCAGCCAAAGCCGTTCACCGCAAGTGCCGCAGATCAGGCTCGCCACCTCATTCAGAACAACAGCTGCCCCGGCAGCTGTTTTCGTTTGCGCGGCCGGCGTTCTTCACTCCGAGTCGATCTCCGCTTCGAAGGGCCGCTCCGACAGCGTCACCAGCGGGTTCTCCTTCAGCAGGTCGCCGTCCAGCTTCAATCTCACCTGGTTTTTCGCGTCGGTGGCATGGCGCCGCTCGCCGCCTTTGGCCTTGATTGTCAGCTGGGCCGGCTTGTCGAACTTGAAGATCACCGATTTCATGGTCGGCACGAACATGCTGAGGGCGCCGGCCACCTTGCCGATCGCCGCATTCGACTGGGGAACGGCGCCCATCACCGTGGCGTAATTCCATTGCGCGGCTTCGGGCAGCACGGCGCCGATGTCGAAGCCCAGGCTCATCTTCTCGCCAGCCGGCAGGCTGGTCCAGATCTTCGCGTCGTCCGCCAGCCACTGCGGGTTCGGAACGATGCGTCCACGGCCGGCGGCGTCGAGCGGAAAGGGCGTGCGGCTGGCGCCGTCGACCACCACCAGCTTGGCGTCCGGCGGCGCGATCGCCTTGTTGAGCGGGACCAGCCGGGCATACAGGATCACCTTGTCGCGCTCGCCGGCCGGCAGGGCATAGAACTTGTCGGCCTTGACGGTCTCGACCAGCTTGCGGTACGGGATCCATTCGCGCTCGCCGGCGGCCTGGGCGGAAAGCGTGAGCGACAACAACAGCGACGACAGCAGCGATGCAATGGCGAGCGTTCTCATTTTTTCCACATTGAAATAAAAATATCAGTGTAGGGGAATTCCCGATGAGCGTCTAATGTTGCCGCTCCTGCCCCGGTCTACGGTAAAATCCCGGAATGTCCTATCAAGTCCTCGCCCGCAAATACCGTCCCAGGAACTTCGAAACGCTGGTCGGCCAGGAGCACGTCGTCCGTGCCCTGACCCATGCGCTACGGTCCGGACGCCTGCATCACGCCTATCTGTTCACCGGCACTCGCGGGGTGGGCAAGACGACGCTGTCGCGTATCCTGGCCAAGTCGCTCAACTGCGTCGGCCCGGACGGGCAGGGCGGGATCACGGCCGAGCCGTGCGGGGTCTGCGAACCCTGCCGCGCGATCGATGCCGGCCGCTTCGTCGACTATGTCGAGATGGACGCGGCATCGAACCGCGGCGTCGACGAGATGGCCCAGCTGCTGGAACAGGCGGTGTACGCGCCGAGCAATGCGCGCTTCAAGGTCTATATGATCGACGAGGTGCACATGCTCACCAACCACGCCTTCAACGCGATGCTGAAGACGCTCGAGGAACCGCCCGAGCACGTGAAATTCATCCTCGCGACCACCGACCCGCAAAAGATCCCGGTGACGGTGCTGTCGCGCTGCCTGCAGTTCAACCTGAAGCAGATGCCGCCGGGCCATATCGTCGGCCACCTGGAAAACATCCTCGGCCAGGAAGGCGTGAGCTTCGAACAGCCGGCCCTGCGCCTGCTGGCGCAAGGCGCCCACGGCTCGATGCGCGATGCGCTGTCGCTGACCGACCAGGCGATCGCCTACGCCGCCGGCGCCGTCACCCTGGACGCCGTGCAGGGCATGCTGGGTGCGCTCGACCAGTCCTACCTGGTGCGCCTGCTGGACGCGCTGGCCAGGCAGGATGGCGCCGACCTGATGGCGGTGGCCGACGAGATGGCCAGCCGCAGCCTGTCCTACAACGGCGCGCTGCAGGACCTCGGCACGCTGCTGCACCGCATCGCCCTGGCCCAGACCGTGCCGACCGCGGTGCCGGAAGACCTGCCGGAGCTGGCCGACATCCAGCGCCTGGCGACCGTCTTCGATCCGCAGGAAGTGCAGCTGTTCTACCAGATCGCGGTGCACGGCCGTAACGAGATCGGCCTGGCCCCGGACGAGTACGCCGGCTTCACCATGACCCTGCTGCGCATGCTGGCCTTCCGTCCGGGACAGGGCGGGGCCGAACAGCTGGCCAGCCCGGCGCCGGCCGCGATCGCGCGCCCGATGCCGCAGGCCCAGGCCGCCCGTCCGGCCGCCGCGGCTGCAGCAGCGGCTGCGCCTGCCGCGCCCGCCCGCGCGCCCGGCGCACCGGCTGCTGCCGCACCGCAAGCACAGCAAGCACCACAGGCACCGCAGCAGGCAGCACCGGCGCAGCAGGCCCCGGCCGCATCCGGCGCCGGTGCGGCCCTGAGCCCGGCCCGCGCCGCCATCAATGCCGCGCTGGAAGCAGCCCGCGCCGCCGCCCGCATGACCACCGGCGGTGGCGGACGCCG
>NZ_JBFTRS010000032.1:0-56359 GCF_056399645.1 Massilia sp. 01N417
AGGCGCTGTTCGCGCCAAGTGTGGAATCTTTTCCGTAAGCCTGCGGTCCAATGTCGACCTGAACCGTTGACGGAGGCCCAATGCAAGCACGGCAGTTCGAACAGTTCCTGCAACGCCTGTCCAGTCTGACCCGGCGGCAACGCGACCGCCTGCTGGCACTACTGCAATCGGCGGCCGGCCTCGACCGCGTGCTCGAGATCGTCGAACAACCCGCCGCGCCGCTCTGTTGCCCGCACTGCCAGGCCAGCAAACCCTATCGTCACGGTTACGCACATGGACTGCAGCGCTACCGCTGCCGCAGTTGCCGTCGCACCTTCAACCTGCTCAGCGGCACGCCGCTGGCCCGGCTGCGCTACAAAGGGCATTGGCTCGACTACCTCGGCGGCATGCTCGACTCCCGCAGCGTGCGCCGCGCGGCGCGCGAGATCGGCGTAGCCAGTGCGACCAGTTTTCGATGGCGTCACCGCTTCCTGGCCTTGAGCAAGGATGACCGGCCGCAGCGCTTGAGCGGTATCGCCGAAGCCGACGAGATGTATGTGCTCGAATCGCACAAGGGTTCCAGAAGCCTCGACCGTCCGCCACGAAAGCGTGGTGGCAAGGCGACRAAGCGTGGGATCTCGAACGAGCAGGTGTGCATCCTGGTCGCACGCGATCGCAGCGGCCAGACCATCGACGCCGTGACCGGCAAGGGCAGCGTGAGCAAGCGGCAGCTATTGCAACACCTGGGGCCGCGCCTTGAGCGTGACGTGCTGCTGGTGACCGATAGCCACGCCGCCTATCCGGCATTCGCGCGGGAGCTCGGGATCTCACATGAGGCCATCAACGCGAGCGCCGGCGAAAGAAGGCGCGGTGCGCTGCACATCCAAAATGTGAACGCGTATCACAGCAGGATGCGCGCCTGGCTGCTGCCATTCCGCGGCGTCGCGAGCCGTTACCTGGGCCATTACTTCGGCTGGCGCTGGGCGCTGGATGGACGGCGCATTGCCAGTCCCGACGCCTTTTTGAGAGCGGCGCTCGGCAGGTTCAACACTTAGCGCGAACAGCGCCAAATAATATTAGCTAACCCTCGAGCTTCGCCAGCTTGCCCAGGCAACGGCGCTGGAAATTGTCGAGCCCGTTGGTGACCAGGCTGTCGTCTTCGCCGATCACGCCGGCGTCGATCAGCAGGCGCAGCTTGGCGATGCGGTCTCCCTGGGCCAGGGCTTCGGCCAGGTGGTCGCTGCCCGGATCGCCGGCGTGGGCGATGGCGTCGACGACTTCCTGCGGGAAGCTCCAGTGCGCGGCGATGGCCGAGGAAAGCTGGCGGCTGGCCGCCAGCAGCTGGACGCCGAAGGCGCTGGAGCCGGGCACGCGGCCGTCGGTGCAGACGCGGTCGGCCAGGCGGAAGGCGACCACCAGGCCGACGTTCTGCATCAGGCCGGCCAGGTAGGCTTCGAACACGCCGGTGCTCAGGCCGGGCGCCATCAGGCTGGACGCCAGCGCGCAGCTGACCGACTGGTTCCAGACCTGGGGCGCGGCCTCGCGCGCGAAGCCGTTCGCCTGCATATTGACGAGGGGACGGAAGGCGATGCGCGCCAGCAGCATGCGCAAGCCGTTCTGGCCGAGCATCATGATGGCGGCCTCGACGTTCTTGACCGGGGCGATCGGGCGGTAGTAGGCGCTGTTGGCTTCGCGGATGACTTCGGCCACCAGCACCACGTCCTGGGCGACCTGGCGGGCCAGGTCGGCCACCGAGGCGTCTTCGTCGCTCAGGCTGGCAAGCAGCTTCGGGATGGCTTCCGGCACCCGCGGCACCAGGCCGGCGGCCTTGTCCGGTTGCGCGGCCAGGTGGCGGACGGCGCCGAGGATGCGGGTCTCGACCTCTTCGGGGGCGTCGTAGCCGCGCGCCGCGGTCAGCCAGCGGTAATAGCTTGCTTCGATGTCGGCCGCGAGGTCGGCCGCCTGTTCGTCGGGCGCGGCCGCCGTAGCGGCTGCGGCGGGCGCATTCTCGGGGGCGCCGCGCAGGCGGTTGATCCAGTTCTTCATAGCACGGATTCTAAAGCAAAAAAAAGACGCCGGGCGAACCCGGCGTCTGAACGAGGAGAGTTAATCCGACTCGAGCAAGCGAATCGAGCGGCCGACTCAGGCGGTTTCGTGCACCGCCTGCTCGCGCAGGGAGCTTTCGTCCACGCTCGGGTTCTTCAGCTCGGCGCTCAGGCGCTCCTGGTCGAGCTCGCCTTCCCACTTCGACACGACGATGGTGGCGACGCCGTTGCCGATGATGTTGGTCAGGGCGCGGCATTCGCTCATGAACTTGTCGATGCCCAGGATCAGGGTCATGCCCGCCACCGGGATGGTTGGCACCACGGCCAGGGTCGCCGCCAGGGTGATGAAGCCGGCGCCGGTGATGCCGGACGCGCCCTTCGAGGTCAGCATGGCCACCAGCAGGATGGTCAGTTCCTGGGTCAGGGTCAGGTCGGTGTTGGTTGCCTGGGCGACGAACAGGGCCGCCATGGTCATGTAGATGTTGGTGCCGTCCAGGTTGAACGAGTAGCCGGTCGGAACCACCAGGCCCACCACCGATTTCGGGCAGCCCAGCTTTTCCAGCTTGCGCATGATGGCCGGCAGGGCGCTTTCCGACGAGCTGGTGCCCAGCACGATCAGCAGCTCTTCCTTGATGTAGGAGAGGTAGCGGAAGATCGAGAAGCCGGTCAGGCGGGCGATGACGCCCAGCACGATCACGACGAACAGGGCGCAGGTCAGGTAGAAGGAACCGACCAGCGACGCCAGCGGGATCAGCGACTTGACGCCGTATTTGCCGATGGTGAAGGCCATCGCGCCGAAGGCGCCGATCGGGGCGGCCTTCATGATGATGTTCACCACGCCGAAGATCATGTGCGACAGGGTTTCGATGCCGCGGGTGATCGGACGGCCACGCTCGCCCATCATCGACAGCGCGAAGCCGCACAGGATCGCGATCAAGAGCACCTGCAGGATCTCACCCTTGGCGAACGCATCCACGAAGGTGTTCGGGATGATGTTCATCAGGAAGTCGGTCGTCGTCAGCGCCTTGGTCTTGTCGGTGTACTGGGCGATCGAGTGGGTGTCGATGGTGGCCGGGTTGACGTTGAAGCCGGCGCCCGGCTTGATGACGTTGGCGACGATCAGGCCGATCGCCAGCGCGAAGGTGGACACGACTTCGAAGTAGAGCAGGGCCTTGCCGCCGACGCGGCCGACCTTCTTCATGTCCTGCATGCCGGCGATACCGGCGACCACGGTACAGAAGATGACCGGGGCGATGATCATCTTGATCAGCTTGACGAAGCCGTCTCCCAGCGGCTTCATCGCGGTGGCGAGGCCGGGATCGTAGATACCCAGCAGGACGCCGACGATAATCGCGAACAGTACTTGGATGTACAGTACTTTATAGAATGGTTTTTTCATGATCGGGCTTCATGAGCGAATGATAGTGCCGTCATCATTACTGAAAATATCTGCGCCAGCTATTGTGGAAAACCGCAACGCCGGCACGTATAACCCATCCTACGCTTCCTGAATGTCAGGAGCGCCCGATTGGCGGGCGCACCCGTGCATCACGCGCCTTGTCGGCGCCGCTCAGTTGCGGCGATACACCGTGCCTGCCTTCATCACGAAGCCCACCTTGCGCAGCGCCGCGATGTCGGCGGTCGGGTCGCCCTCGACCGCGATCAGGTCGGCCAGGCTGCCGGCCTGGATCGCGCCCAGGTCCTTCTTGCCGAGGATGTTGCCCGCAACCGCGGTGGCGGCACGCAGCGCCTCGGTCGGTGTCATGCCCAGGCGCACCATCCACTCCAGCTCGCGTTCGTTGGTGCCGTGGGTGAACACACCGACGTCGCTGCCATTGCCGATGGTGACGCCCAGCTTGTGCGCCAGGCGGAAGGCGCGCGCCGCCTCCTGCATGCCCGGGGTCGGCGTGCCGCCCCGCACGTGCTTCTGGAAATACTCGCCGATCGCTTCCGGCGCGGTCAGGGTCGGCACGTAGGCGGTACGGCGTTCCAGCATCAGCTTGAAGGTCGCCTCGCTGGCGCCGTAGCCGTGCTCGATGCTGTCGACGCCGGCCAGCACGGCCATGCGGATCGCCTCGTCGCTGCTGGCATGGGCCGCCACCTTGCGTCCGGTCACGTGTGCGGCCGCCACCATCGCCTTCATCTCTTCCAGGGTGAAGGTCGGGCGGGTGCTGCCGTCGATGCCGGTGCGGTAGTCGGCATAGAACTTGATCCAGTCGGCGCCGTGCGACGC
This sequence comes from Massilia sp. 01N417, assembly GCF_056399645.1. Classification (NCBI taxonomy): domain Bacteria; kingdom Pseudomonadati; phylum Pseudomonadota; class Betaproteobacteria; order Burkholderiales; family Oxalobacteraceae; genus Massilia; species Massilia sp. 01N417. Next base: position 4,258 of record NZ_JBFTRS010000032.1, read on the forward strand.
CTGCTCGCGCACCGCCTTCGTTACTTCGTCGATGCCGGTGGCCTGCTGGGCGCCGTAGGGAATCTCCATGTCCGGACGGTAGTTGCGCTCGGCCGGGCCGTAGCTGGCGGTGGCGACGATCGCGCGCGTCGCCACCAGCAGGCGCGGACCCGGCACTTGCCCTTCTTCGATGGCGCGCTTGATGCCGACGTCGGCATAGTCGACACCCTCGGTGCCGAGGTCGCGCAGGGTGGTGAAGCCGGCCTGCAGGGTGTCGGCCGCATGGCGCACCGCCAGCGCGATGCGGTAGGCGGGCGCCTCCTTGATCACCTGGTCGTCCCAGGTGGTTTCGTCATACGGGTGCAGCAGCACGTGCGAGTGCAGGTCGATCAGGCCGGGCAGCAGGGTCTTGCCGGGCAGATCGATCCGTTCGGCATCGGCCGGCACGGCCAGCTTGTCGGTCGGGCCGACGGCCTGGATGCGGCCCTGGGCCACCAGCACGCCCCAGCCGGCATGCGGCGCGCCTTCGCCGGTCCAGACCTTGTCGGCGGTGAGGAGCACGGGGCGCTGCTCGGCGCCATGCGCGGCGGCGCCCAGCAGGCCAAGGGAGGCGAGGGCGGCGAGGGCGATTTTCCTGGTCCAGCTCGGCATGCTTTTTTCCTTCTGAGTGTGAATTTTCGGAAACGAAATCATAGCGGACAGGACTTCTTTGCGGTAAAGAAATCATTTGCATAAATGTAATATTTTTCTTGTGTTAATAATTTTTTGGCAATACCATCCACTTGCTGTATTGCCTTTAATGCATGCCGGGAGTGGGGCGCCGGCATACCTATAACCATAAGCACAGCAAGACCACTCCGAGAGAGGACACCGCATGAAGACGAAGTGTTCGAGTTCCATCGCATTATGTGTCGCCCTGGCTTTCCTGGGCACCGCGCCTGCGGCCTACGCCCAGGCGACTTCCGGCGTCAAGAGCCAGCCCGCGGCACCGTTCTGGCAGAACGTGGGCGGCGGGATCCAGTCATCCTCCAGCCTGACGCAGGCGCTCGGCGCTTCCGCAAGGTTGCCCGAACTGCAGCTCAAGCGTTTCCACGCCGCTACGCTCGACCTGCCCGGCATGAAGTCGTTCACGGCCGGCGCACCGCGCGAACGCCTGGCTGCCGGCGCCACCGCCACCTCCAGCACCCTGACCATCGCGCTGCCCCACCCGGATGGCGGCTACCAGCGCTTCACCCTGGTCGAATCGCCGATCATGGAAGACGAACTGGCAGCCCGGCACCCCGAGATCAAGACCTATCGCGGCAAGGGCGTCGACGACCCGAACGCCAGCCTGCGCATGGACATCACCCCGCTCGGCCTGCACGCCTCGGTGCGCTCGCCGAACGGCGGCTGGTACGTCGACCCCTACTATCGCAACGACACCAGCGTCTACGCCGCCTATACCCGCGCCGACCTGGTCAGCCCGCGTGGTCCGCTGATCGAAGGGAGCCTCGACCAGGCCACGCTGAGCGTGTCGCGCGGCTTCGTCGGCGAAGGCGACAATGTCGAGGTGCGCGGCGACGGCTTCGCGCCGGGCGCCAGCGTCAACCTCGAACTGCACGCGGAAGGCGACAGTGTTCCCCTGCAGAACCTCAGCGCCACCGCCGGCAAGGACGGCAGCTTCAGCATCGCGCTGCCGGCCGGAACCGTTCCCGGCGCCTACGAGATCAGCGCGGCCAACGGCGGCGCCAGCGCCGCCTTCCACGTGGTCGGCCAGGACGCGACGCCGATGGCCAGCGCCGGCGGCACGCTGCGCACCTACCGCCTGGCGCTGGTGACCGATCCCTCGTATGCCGCCTATTTCGGCGGCGACCCGGCGAATGTGACCGCGGCCAAGGTCACGCTGATCAACCGCGTGACCCAGGTGTACGAGGACGAGACCTCGATCCGCCTGGTGCTGATCAACGGCACCGAGGCCCTGAACCTCGACACCAACGCCAAGATGACCGGCGCCAACGGCCCCTGCGGCGGCGCCGCCTGCTTCACCACCGCCCAGGCCTCCACCTGCGGCAGCGGCACCCTGACGCGCAACCGCGTGGTCGCCGGCCTGCTCGTGGGCGCCAGCAACTTCGACATCGGCCACATCGGCCTGGGCCTGAACGGCGGCGGCATCGCCAGCCTGGGCGTGGTCGGCGGCACCAGCAAGGCCCAGGGCTGCACCGGCATCCCGACCCCGAAAGGCGATTTCTACGCGGTCGACTACGTGGCGCACGAGATGGGCCACCAGTTCGCGGGCAACCATACCTTCAACGGCACCATCAGCAACTGCGCGAGCACCAACCGCAACCCCGGCACCTCGGTGGAGCCGGGCAGCGGATCCTCGATCATGGCCTATGCCGGCATCTGCGGCACCGACAACCTGCAGACCCACAGCGATCCCTACTGGTCGCAGCGCAGCTTCGACGAGATCACCGCCTACACCTCGGGTGCCGAGAGCAACCTGGCCGAAGTGCAGATGGGCGTGCTGACCAACTTCGCCGGCACCCAGAGCTTCCAGCTGTCCTGGAACGGCAAGCTGTCGGCGCCGATCGTGCGGGGCTCGAACTTCACCACCGCCGGCATCAAGGCGGCGATCGAGAACATCGCCGGCTGGCAGGCCGGCGGCACGGTGACGATCAGCGCGCTGACGGATACCGGGTTCACGATCACCTTCGGCGGCACCCTGGCGGGCACCAACGTGCCCTCGCTGGCACTGCTGAACTGCAGCGGCGGTTGCACCGGCTACATCGGCGAGATCACCGCCGGCGGTCCGACCACCCGGCGCGGCAGCCTGTCGGGGACCGGCAACACGCCGCCGGTCGTGAGCGTGACGCCGTCCTACACGATCCCGGTGCGCACGCCCTTCGTGCTGACCGGCAGCGCGACCGATGCGGACGGCGATGCCCTGACCTATATGTGGGAACAGAACGACCGCGGCTCTGCCACCGGCACCGGCCTGGTGAGCAACACCAAGGTCAACGGTCCGCTGTTCCGCCAGTTCGGCCAGCGCGCCATCGTCAACAGCGCCGATACGCTGGAGTATCAATCGCCGGGCGAGAACACCGTGACCGCCGATCCGACCCGCGTGTTCCCGGACATGAAGCAGATCCTGGCCAACAATACCAACGCGGAAACCGGCGCCTGCCCGACTGCCTCGCCCACGCCGACCGCGGACCAGATCGAGTGCTTCTCGGAGTTCCTGCCGACCGCGGCCTACGTCGGCTTTGCCGGCGTGAACGCGAGCCCGGCCTCGCTGAACTTCAAGCTGACGGCGCGCGATGGCCGTGGCGGCGTCAACAGCGCCATCACGACCCTGGTGCTGGCCCCGGCGGCCGGTCCCTTCCTGGTCACCGCGCCCAACACGGCCGTGACCCTGGACGCCGGCGTGCCGCAGACCGTCAGCTGGAGCGTGGCGAACACCAACGTCGCGCCGGTTTCCACCAGCAACGTGCGGATCACGCTGTCGACCGACGGCGGCGCCACCTGGCCCTACGAGCTGGCGGCCAGCACGCCGAACACCGGCAGCGCCAGCGTGGTGCTGCCGCGGGTGGCCACCAATGCCGCGCGCATCAAGGTGGAAGCCGTGGGCAACGTGTTCTTCGACGTCTCCAATGCGAACTTCACCATCAACCTGCCGCCGGTGGCGGGCGACGTCGATGGCGACGGCGCGGTGAGCTGCGCGGATGTCTCCATCGTCAAGGCCCTGATCGGCAAGCGCAGCGGCCAGGCCGGCTTCGATGCCCGCGCCGATGTCAACAAGGACAACGTGATCGACATCCGCGACCTGAGCTACGTGAACGCGCGCCTGCCGAAAGGCACCAGCTGCAATTGATCGCATCCTTAAAAAATCAGGAGAAACATGATGAAAAGTTGGAAAAAAATGCTGGGTGCGGCGGTACTGCTGGCCAGCTGCGCGCAAGCCTGGGCGGAGCCGATCCTGTCGACCATCGCCACCAAGTCCGGCGACGGTTCGACGGTCAGCGTTGCCGTGATGATCTCGAATATCGCCGACTTGTACGGCTATCAGTTCAGCCTCGGCTTCGCCCCCGGCGTGCTGAAGGCGACGGGCTATGCGGCCGGCGATTTCCTGGGTGACGCCAGCACCGCGATGCAGGACGTCGTCGATCTCGACAACGCCTCCGGCCTGGTGAGCTACGCCTTCGGTTCGCTGTTCAGCGCCGTGCCGGGCATCAGCGGCAGCGGCCTGCTGGCCACCATCAGCTTCAGCGTGCTGGGCGCCGGCGAGTCGCCGCTGTCGTTCTCGGACGTCCTGTTCCTGGACAGCAGTCTGAACGACATCGCCGTGACCGCGCTCGACACGGCGGTCCAGACCGGCGGCAGCAATGGCGGCAGCGACGTGCCGGAACCGGGCAGCCTGGCCTTGCTGGCGCTTGGCGCCGCTGCGGTGGGGGCGGCGCGCCGGCGCCGGGCGGCATCGATGGCCTGAGCGGCTGAAGCAGGCATGTAGGGGAGGCCGGCCTTGTGCCGGCCTTTTCAGTTGTAGCGGGTAAATTCAGCAAATTTTTGATGCAGATCAAGCAACTGGTTTGATCAAAGATTAACGCCTTCCTAAAATTGCAAACAGTACACATTTGTGGCTCTTTTGCAATTTATGCTCGATAAAAAGAACGATTCCATCGACGCGATCGCCCTCGAGATCGGCCTCGACCGCAAGGAACTGGCCGCCCGCATGGCCTTCCTCGAACTGGGCGAGAGGGATGTCGCACTGCTGCGCGAACTGCACGGCCTGATCGACAAGGACATCGATACCTTTTCGGACAGTTTCTACGATCACATCCTGAGCTTCCCGGAACTGCAGGCCCTGATGAGGGACGGCGGCACCGTGCAGCGCCTGAAGCACGCACAGGCCTCGTATTTCCGCAGCCTGACCGCGGGCGAGTATGGCGAAACCTATATCCGCGACCGCCTGCGCGTCGGCCTGGTGCACCAGCGCATCGGCCTGGAGCCGAAGTGGTATATCGGCGCCTACCGCAAATACCTGGCCGAGATGATCGAGCTGCTGTGGGGGCGCATGCACGCCGAGCCGCGGCGTTTCCGCGCCGCCTGCGACAGCATCCTCAAGGTCGTCTGCCTGGACATGGGCCTGGCGCTCGACACCTATGCGCATGCCGACCGGCGCAGCGTGGTCCAGTACCAGAACTACCTCGAGCAGGTGATCGGCGGAATGCCGGCCGGCCTGATCGTGGTCGACGACGAACACCGGATCCGCTCGATCAACGCGACGATGCTGCAGATGCTCGGCATTCCGGACGACGCGGTCGAGGCCCGGCCCCGGCTCGGCACCCTGATCCCGGCCCCCGAGCTGGCCGAACGCATGGCGGCCGTGCTGGCCACGGGCGCGCCCCAGGACGGCGTGGTGGTCACCATCGACGGCCATGCCGAAGGCGTGCGCTACTTCGAATTCAATATCCGCCGTACGCGCCAGGCCGGCGGCGCGATCCTGCTGCTGATCGGCCAGGACGTCACCTTCCGGCGCCAGGCCAAGCTGCGGCTGCAGGAAAGCGAGGAGTTCTTCCGCCTGACCTTCACCCAGGCCGCGGTCGGGATCGCGCTGCTGTCGCGCGAGGGCCGTTTCGTGCGCGTCAACCGCAGGCTCACGCGGATCGTCGGCTTTACCGAGATCGAACTGCTGCAGCGTTTCGTCCACCAGATCACCCATCCGGACGAGCTGCTCGAAGACCGGGTACTGATCCGCAGGCTGGTCGATGGCGAGATCCGCGACTTCCAGCGCGAGACCCGTTACGTCGCCAAAGGCGGCAATCCGATCTGGGTGACCGTCAGTGCGTCCGTGATGCGCGAGGCCGCCAGCGGCCAGCTGCGGCTGATCATCGCGGTCGAGGATGTCTCGCGCCGCAAGCAGGCCGAGGAAGCCCTGCAGCGCATGGCCAGCCACGACGCGCTGACCGGCCTGCCGAACCGCACCCTGTTGCAGGACCGGCTGGCGAACGCCATCGCCCAGGCCCAGCGCACCAGGCGCCAGGTGGGCGTGATGTTCATCGATCTCGACCGCTTCAAGCACGTCAACGACAGCCTCGGGCACGAAGCCGGCGACCAGATGATCATCGAGATCGCGCGCCGCCTGGCCTGCGCCCTGCGCGAGAGCGACACCGTGGCGCGCCAGGGCGGCGACGAGTTCGTGGTGGTGCTGCCCGACCTGGCCTGCCCGGACGATGCCGCGCTGGTGGCGCAGAAGCTGCTGGCCCAGCTGTTCCAGCCGCTGACCCTGTGCGGCACCGAGCTGTTCCCGACAGGCAGCGTCGGCATCGCCATGTATCCGCGCGATGGGGCGGACTGCCATGCGCTGCTGAAGGCGGCCGACACGGCGATGTACAGTTCGAAGGCCAAGGGCGGCAATCACTTCCATTTCTATACGGCGGACCTGGGCATGCACGCCGAGGAGCATCTGCAGGTCGAGGCGAGGCTGCAGCGCGCGCTCCAGCGCGGCGAGTTCGTGCTGTACTACCAGCCGCAGTTCGACGTCGCCGGCGGCAGCGTGGTCGGCCTCGAAGCGCTGCTGCGCTGGCGGCCGGAAGGAAGGGAGATGGTGCTGCCCGCCGACTTCATCCCGCTGGCGGAAGAAACCGGATTGATCGTGGCGATCGGCGAATGGGTGCTGGCCACCGCGATGGACCAGCTGGCGGCCTTGCGGCGCAAGGGCGTAGGGCCGCTGCGCATGAGCGTGAACGTCTCGGCGCGCCAGTTCCAGCACCAGGACCTCGCCGCCCAGGTGGAGCGCCTGGCCGCGCGCAGCGGCTGCGATCCCGCCGCGCTGACCCTGGAGATCACCGAAACCCTGCTGATGGAAAGCCCCGCCGTGGCCGCCGAAACCATGTCCCGCCTGGCGCGGATGGGGGTGCAGCTGGCGATCGACGACTTCTGCAGCGGCTATTCGAGCCTGGCCAACCTGAAGCGCTTCCCGATCCACGGACTGAAGATCGACCGCTCCTTCGTCGCCGACATCGAAACCGACAGCGACGATGCCGCCATCGTCGCGGCCGTGATCGCCCTGGCCGCGTCCCTGAAGCTGGACGTGACGGCGGTGGGCGTCGAGAGCGCCGGCCAGCAGGACTTCCTGGTCGCGCACGGCTGCCGGCGGATGCAGGGCTACCGCTTCGGCGCGCCGCTGCCGGCAGCGGAGATCGAGGCGCTGCTGCGCGCGCCGAAGGCGGAAGCGGCGGCATGAGAAAAGCTTTGTGGAGCGTACTGCGGCGCTGCGAAGCCGAGCGGCGCCGCCTCGAGCGCGCCCTGGTGGAGCAGCAGTCCCATGACGACCTGACCGGACTGCCGAACCGGCGCGGCATCCTCGACCTGCTGGACGCCGCGCTCGATGGCGCGCGCCGGGCTGGACGCGTACCGGCGGTGCTGGTATTCGATGTCGACGAATTCAGGAAGATCAACGGCAGTTATGGCCATGCCGGCGGCGACGAGGTACTGCGCGAGTGCGCGCTGCGGCTCGCGCGTCTGCTGGGCCCTGACGACATGCTGGCGCGGCCCGGTGGCAACCAGTTCATCGTGGTGCAGCCGGATTCCGGCATCGATGCGGCGGCGCGCCTGGGCCGCTCCATGCTGCTCGGCATGCGCGATTCCTTCCTGCTGGGCGGCCAGCGCCTGTTCCTGTCTGCCAGCATCGGCATCGCCACCGCGCCGCCGGGTCCGTGCACGCCGGCGCAGCTGCTGCAGATGGCGGAGGTGGCGCTGGACTCGGCGCGCGCCGGCGGCCCGGCCCAGATGTGCTTCCACCGCGCCGAGATGGAGCAGGTGATCCGCGACCGCGTCGATCTCGAATCGATGCTGCGCCATGCGATCGGACGCGGCCAGCTCGCCCTGCAGTACCAGCCGCGCGTCGGTGCGGACGGCGGCATGGCCGGGGTCGAAGCCCTGGTGCGCTGGCGCCACCCGGTGCTGGGGCTGGTGGCGCCGGCACGCTTCATTCCGCTGGCCGAGGAAACCGGCATGATCGAGCAGCTCGATATGTGGGTGCTGCACGAAGCCTGCGGCCGCGCCGCCCGCTGGCGCCAGGAGGGCCTGCCGCTGGGCCGGGTGTCGGTGAACCTGTCGGCGCGCCAGTTCCAGCAGGCCGGCCTGACTGCCCAGGTAAGCGCCGCGCTGGCCGCGAGCGGCCTCGATCCGGCCGGCCTGGAAATCGAGATCACCGAAAGCACGGTGATGCGCGACACCGCCAGGGCGGTCGAGGTGCTGCGCTCGCTGAAGGGGCTCGGGGTCGCGCTGTCGATCGACGACTTCGGCACCGGCTATTCCTCGCTGAGCTACCTGAAGCGCTTCCCGCTCGACGTGCTGAAGATCGACCGTGCCTTCGTCAAGGACGTGGTCGACGACCGCAGCGACGCCGCGATCACCCGCGCCATCATCGATCTCGCCCACGGCCTCGACCTCGAAGCGGTGGCGGAGGGCGTCGAGACGGCGGAGCAGGTGGCCTTCCTGAAGGCCAATGGCTGCGACGAGTTCCAGGGGTATTACTTCAGCTCGCCGGTATGGCCGGAGCAGCTGGAGCGGCTGTTGACGCAAGACCTTCCCAATCCAATCCTCCAACCGCTACAAGCAGGTAGCTCATGCTGAACAAACTCACCAAACAACTCACTATCAAGACGCGCCTGATCCTCGTCATCGTGCTGCTGGGCCTGGAACTGATCGTCGGCGCCACCGTGGGGCTGCTCAGCCTCGGCCACGCCAACGACCAGCTGCGCTCGCTGCACGACGACCGCATGGTCTGCCTGGGCCAGCTCGACCGCATCGTGCGGCGCCTGAACCTGAACCAGCTGGCGGCCGCCGAAGCCCTGAACGCCGACCCAGGCGCGGTGCCGGCCCTGCTCGAGGACATCGCACGCAACCAGGTGTTGATCGACGAACAATGGAAGGCCTACACCGGCACCAGGATGGCGAACCGCGAAAAAGAGCTGGCCGACGGTTTCGTGCGCGTCCGCCGCCGCTTCGTGGAGGAGGCCCTGCAGCCGGCCGTCGAGGCGCTGCGCGCCGGGGACATGGAGCGCGCCAAGGCCGTCGTGCAGGGGCCGATGATCGCGCTGTTCGCGCCGGTGCGCACCGCCATCGACGGCCTGATCCAGCTCCAGCTGGACGAAGCCGGCCGGGCCAGCACCGAGTCGCAGTCCACCTACGAGATCGTGCGCCTGGTCTGCCTGGCCGGCATGGCCTTCGGCCTGGTCCTGGCCGGCATCGTCGGCGCGATGCTGATCCGTGGGATCGTCGTGCCGTTGGAAGAAGCGGTGCGGGTGGCCGGCGCGGTGGCCGGCGGCGACCTGACCCAGAACATCGCCGTGACGGCGCAGGACGAGACCGGACGCCTGATGCGCGCGCTGAACGAGATGAACCGCGGGCTGGCCAGCCTGGTGGGGCGGGTGCGCGGCGGTACCGACACCATCGCCACGGCGTCCGGCCAGATCGCGGCGGGCAACCTGGATCTGTCCTCGCGTACCGAGGAACAGGCGGCCTCGCTCGAGCAGACCGCATCGTCGATGGAAGAGCTGACCGCGACCGTGCGCCAGAACGCCGACAATGCGCGCCAGGCCAATGCGCTGGCGCTGTCGGCCTCCGAAGTGGCCAACCGCGGCGGCGCGGTGGTGGCCGAGGTGGTCGGCACCATGGGGGCGATCGACGCTTCGGCCACGCGGATTGCCGACATCATCGGCGTGATCGACGGCATCGCCTTCCAGACCAATATCCTGGCGCTGAACGCCGCGGTCGAGGCCGCGCGCGCCGGCGAGCAGGGGCGCGGCTTCGCGGTGGTCGCCGGCGAGGTGCGCAACCTGGCCCAGCGCAGCGCGGCGGCGGCACGCGAAATCAAGGCCCTGATCGACGATTCGGTGCGCCAGGTGCGCCACGGTTCGGCGCTGGTGGACCGCGCCGGCAGCACGATGCGGGAGATCGTCGGCAGCGTCGGCCGGGTCACCGGCATCATGGGCGATATCATGGCCGCCAGCCAGGAGCAGGCGGCGGGCATCGAACAGGTGAACCAGGCCATTGCGCAAATGGACCAGGCCACCCAGCAGAACGCGGCGCTGGTCGAGCAGGCCTCGGCCGCCGCCCAGGCCCTGCGCGAAGAGGCGGACAGCCTGGCGGCCGCGGTGCAGGCCTTCCGGCTGGACGGCTCAGCCCTCCAGGTCCCCCAGCGACTGCTCGACCCCCAGCTGCACGTCGCGCAGGAACGCCCCGCCCTTGTCCGATAGGGCGATGCCCGGCACCGCCAGCTCGACCAGGCATACGAGCGCCTGGCGGAACCATTCCATGTCGGTGCCCATCAGGGGCAGGGCGTGGGCGTCGATCATGTAGTAGACGGCGCGGGTCAGCAGATTCGGATCGCGTCCGGCGCGCGCGATGCCGGGTGCGAAGTCGATGACTTCGCGGTGGAAGCGGTCGGCCAGGGTTTCGAGGATGTCGTTCGAGACTTGCGGCTGGCCGGCGGCTAGCACGACCCGGGCCAGGTCCAGGCAGGCGTCCTGCAATTCCTGTTCGTCGAGGCGCTGCGTCATGGATGTGCTGCTTTCTTGCGTTGAAAAAGCGCAGCATGCCATGAATCGGCGATTCGCGCCGGCTGCGGCCTTATTCGAATTTGTGCTCGTACTGCAGGCGCAGGCTGCGGTAGGTGGCGCTGCCGGCATCGCGTTCGGTGGCGCCAAGCGCATTCGCATACAGCATGCCGCGCGGCCGGTCCGGCGCCAGCAGGTTGCGGGCCGTGAGGCGCAGCTGGCTGCGCGGCGCGAACTTGTAGAGCGCATAAGCCTCGAGGTCGCGCGTCACGCCGCCATAGCGCGACTCGAACACCGAAGTCCGGGTCCAGCCGCCGGTGAGGAAGTTGAAGCTGGCGCCGGTGCTGAAGCGCGCGCCGTTGACGTCGGCGCCGAGGTTGCCGGACCACCGTGGCTGCTGGGCGAGGCGGTTGCCGGGGCCGGGCACGGCGTCGACGCGCGACCAGTTGCGGCTGAGGTTCCCGCGCAGTTCGAGCGGCCAGGCGGCCCCGAAGGGCTTCGCCGGCAGCTTGATTTCCAGCGCCAGGCTGCGCACCTCGGCGCCGCCCTGGTTGACCGGCGCCGTCACCCAGCGGGCGCCGTCGTAGCGCGTCATGTCGCGGATGAAGTCGCGGATCGAACGCGTGGTCGCGCCCAGTGAGACGAGGCCGCCGCCGCTGAAGTAGTGCTCCCAGGCGGCGTCGATGCCGGTCGCCAGCTCCGGGCGCAGGCCGGCATTGCCGGTGTAGTCGGACGAGACCTCGGTGTTCAGGGTCGCGTAGAAGATCGCCGGGATCAGCTGCTGCATGGTGGGGGCGCGGTAAGTGCGGGTCAGGGCCAGGCGCAGCTGGTCCTGTTTCGTGCCCGGGATCTTCCACAGCGTCTGCATCAGCGGGCTGAAGACCTTGTAGCTGCCGTCGGAGCGGGCGAAGGCATCGCCGCTCGTGCCGATGCGTACGCCTTCCCAGCGCGCGCCCAGGTACAACGACCAGCCGGGGCGCAGTTCCCACTCGTCCTGTCCGTACAGCGCCAGGCGCTCGACCGTGGCGGTGTAGCCGGTGTCGACGTCGAGCGCTGCGCCGCTCGAGGGCGCAGCGCCGGCCGGGTGGCGCTCGACGCGGATGTCGTGCTGGTGGTTGCGCTCGCGGCCGGCATCCCAGCCGAAGGTGAAGGCATGGCCCTCGAGCAGCGGCACCTGGTATTTGCCGGTGCTGGCGATCTCGGCGTTGCGGATCCTCCCTTCGTCGAAGGTGTCGAGCACCGTTTGCCGGTCGGCGATGCCCTGGCGCCCCATGCGGCGCAGCACGTGGGTGAGATCGAGGACGGCCTTGGCCTCGAGCCTGGCGCCGCCGTCGATGCGGCGGTCGAGACCGAGTTCGCTGTGCAGGTTGTCGCTGTCGATCTTCCAGCCGACCGGCAGCAGCGGGTAAGGATAGGCGGGGCCGAGCAGGGTGTCGGTGCGGTTGTCCTCGGCGCCGCGGTTGCGCCCCGCGTTGTAGAGGGTCTGCCAGCTCAGGGAGCCGCCGCCGTCGAGCGCCCAGTTCAGGCGCGCGTTCGCATTCAGGGGCGTGAAGCGCTGGCGGTAGAAGGTGTCGGTGTCGCGCAGCTCGTCGAGCCTGCCGCCGGCATCGCGCGCGGAGAAGCGCTCGATCGTGCGGTAATCGCGGGTCGAATGATTCAGGGTGGCGCCCAGCGTGTAGCCGAAATCTCCCTGCTTGTCCGATTTGCTCGCGCTGAGGCTTCCTGCGGTGCTGCCCGGACCGCCGCCGGCCGACAGCTTGAGCTCCGCCGTCTTCTTGCCGACCGCCTTGCGCAGCACGATGTTGATGGTGCCGGCGATGCCCTCGGTGCTGTACTCGGCGGTGGCGGCGCGGATGATCTCGATCTTTTCGATGCTGTCCGGCGCCAGCGCCTCCAGCAGGAAGCCGGGCGGCATGCGCTGGCCGTTCACCAGGATCTGCGTATAGCCGTTGCCGAGGCCGCGCATGCTGACGCCGCCGTTGCCGACGGTGACGCCCGGCAGGCGCTTGAGCGCATCCAGCACCGAGGCGTCGCCGTATTTCACCAGTTCCTCGTGGCCGACCACCACCCGGCTGGCGGTGTCGTTGCGGCGCACGGTGTCGAGGCTGGCCTTGACCTCGACCGTGGCGAGCGGCTTGGCCGGCGCCTCGGCCTGGGCCTGGAGCTGCTGGGCCGAAACCAGCGGGGCGAAGAGGGCGGCGATGGCGGCGGCGATCGGTTTTTGCATGGACGGCATCCCTTCTCAATGTAGACACGGCTGTCTATATTGATGCGTAAAGGATTGCCGAGTCAACGGTAAAACGCTGTCTAGACCGATTATTCTAGATTTTGAACGAAAAACGGCGGCGCAGGTGGCGCCGCCGGAGGAGGGGAATTACGGGAAGGGGATTACAGCACGGGGATTACTGCGCGGCCCAGCCGCCATCCATATTCCACGCCACGCCGCGCACCTGGTCGGCGGCCGGCGAGCAGAAGAACACGGCCAGCGCGCCCAGTTCCTCGGGGGTGACGAATTCGCCGGACGGCTGCTTCTCGCTCAGCAGGGCCTTCTTGGCGGCTTCGTTCGAGACGCCTTCGCGGGCGGCGCGGTCGTCGACCTGTTTCTGCACCAGCGGGGTCAGCACCCAGCCCGGGCAGATCGCGTTGCAGGTGACGCCGGTGTGGGCGTTTTCCAGCGCCGTCACCTTGGTGAAGCCGACCAGGCCGTGCTTGGCCGCGACATAGGCCGACTTGCCCGCCGAGCCGACCAGGCCGTGCACCGAGGCCAGGTTGATGATGCGGCCCCAGTTCTTCTGCTTCATGCCCGGCAGCGCCAGGCGGCTGGTGTGGAAGGCCGAGGTCAGGTTGATGGCGATGATGGCGTCCCATTTCTCGACCGGGAATTCGTCGACGTTGGCGACGTGCTGGATGCCGGCATTGTTGACGAGGATGTCGACGCCGCCGAATTTCTCGGCCGCGAAGGCCATCATGGCCTCGATCTGTTCCGGTTTGGACATGTCGGCATTATGGTAAGCGGTGCGCACGCCGAATTCCTGGCCGATATCGGTGTACAGCTTCTCGATCTGCTGGGCGTCGCCGAAGCCGTTGAAGACGATATTCGCGCCCTGTTCGGCCAGCGCGCGCGCGATGCCGAGACCGATGCCCGAGGTCGAGCCGGTCACGAGGGCGGTCTTGCCGCTTAACATGGTTGATTTCATTGCTTCCTCTTCTCAGAAAAAAGTGATCGTGATGTGATGTGGCGCGGACTTGGTAGAATTCTAATCGCTTAGCCGGTTAAAATGTTGGCGGCCGTTCAGACATCAGAATCGAGAGGAGGTAGGGCATGGGCGAACCGAGGCTGAAGAGCGTGCAATGCAGTTCGCCGGCCGGCCTGCACCGCATGGCCTACAAGGAGTGGGGCGATCCCGCCAACCCGCGCGTGCTGGTCTGCGTGCACGGCGTGACCCGCGTGGCCGACGACTTCGATGCGCTGGCGGATGCCATGAGCGACCGCTACCGCGTGGTCTGCCCGGACGTGGCCGGCCGCGGACGGTCCGAGCGCCTGCGCGACCCGAACCTCTACGTGGTGCCGCAATACGTGGCCGACATGGTGACCCTGATCGCCCGCGTGACGGCCGGCAGTGAGGACGAAGCCGTGCACTGGGTCGGCACGTCGATGGGCGGCCTGATCGGCATGATCCTGGCGTCCTTCGACGACAGCCCGATCCGCCGCCTGGTGCTGAACGATATCGGCCCGGTGCTGGACCCGGCCGCGATGGCGCGCATCGGCGAATACATCGGCCAGGACGTGCGCTTCCCGAGCTTCGAGGCCGGCGCCCGCTTCGTCAAGGATGTATCGAGCTCCTTCGGCCCGCACAGCGACGCCGAATGGCACAAGCTGGCCAGCGACGTGCTGGTCCGGGCACCCGGCGGCGAATGGGTGCGTCATTACGACCTTGGCCTGGCCAAGCCCTTCGCCGCGATCACGCCGGAACGCGCCGAGCAGGACCAGGCCGCGCTGTGGGCCGCCTGGGATGCGATCCGCTGTCCGACCCTGCTGCTGCGCGGCGAGCTGTCCGACCTGCTGTCGCGCGCGACGGCGGAAGAAATGACACGCCGCGGACCGAGGCCGATACTGGCCGAGATCCCCGGCGTCGGCCATGCGCCGACCCTGATGCATGCGAACCAGATCGCGATCGTCAGGGATTTTTTGAGCACCGAATAACTTATTTCAATTCAAAGGTAGAACACATATGGAAATCCAACGTCTGCACGTCGGCAAGCGCCTGTCCGAAACCGCCATCCACAACGGCACCGTCTACCTGGCCGGCCAGATCGCCGAGGACACCACCCAGGACATCGTCGGCCAGACCCGCGAAGTGCTGGGCCACGTCGACCGCCTGCTGAACGAAGCCGGCAGCAGCAAGGCCCGCATCCTGAGCTGCCAGATCTACATCTCGGACATGAGCTACTTCCCGGGCATGAACGAAGTCTGGGATGCGTGGGTCGTGCCGGGCCACACCCCGCCGCGCGCCACGGTCGAGGCGAAGCTCGCGAATCCCGCCTGCCTGGTCGAGATCGTGGTCGTCGCCGCCCAGGCGTAAGAAAGCCCTATGGTATCGATTGCCGCGCTCGGCGACGCCACCACCCAGCTCGTCCACGGCCTCGGCAAGGACGATTGCGCGCGGGTGCAGGCGGCGCTGGATTTCGCCGCCGAGGCCTATGGCGAGCGTCATGCCGCCTCCGGCCAGAGCGCCTTCGAGTTCTCGCTCGGGGTCGCGGGCACGCTCGCCGTGCTGCGCAGCGACGCCGAGACCCGCATCGCCGGCCTGCTGTTCGAGCTTTGCCTGGTCGAGCCGCTGATCGCCGAAAAGCTCGAGGAACGCTTCGGCAAGGAAGTCGCCGACATGGTGCACGGCGTGCACCAGCTGATCCGCCTGCGCGACCTCACCGCCACCCAGGCCCCGGTCGGGCGCGGCAAGAACGCCGCCCAGCAGGCCATGGCGCAGGTGGAAACCCTGCGCAAGATGCTGCTGGCGATGGCCTCCGACATGCGGGTGGTGCTGGTGCGCCTGGCCTCCTGCGTGACGACCCTGCGTTATTTCGCGGAGCAGAAACGCTTCGACGACCTGACCCGCAACTATGGCAGCGAAGTGCTGGACCTGTACGCGCCGCTGGCCAACCGGCTCGGCATCTTCCAGCTCAAGTGGGAACTGGAAGACCTGTCGTTCCGGATGATGGAGCCCGACACCTACAAGCGCATCGCCAAGATGCTCGAAGAGAAGCGCATGCTGCGCGAGAGCTTCGTGCAATCCTCGATCGAGCGCCTGCAGGCGGAGCTGTCCGCGGCCGGCATCAAGGCCGAGGTCAGCGGCCGGCCCAAGCACATCTACAGCATCTGGAAGAAGATGCGCGGCAAGGAGCTCGATTTCACCGAGCTGTACGACGTGCGCGCCTTCCGCGTGATCGTCGACGACATCAAGACCTGCTACACGGTGCTGGGCGTCATCCACAATATCTGGACCCCGATCCCGAAAGAGTTCGACGACTATATCTCGCGCCCGAAGCCGAACGGCTACCAGTCGCTGCATACGGTCGTCACCGCCGACGACGGCCGGCCGCTGGAAGTGCAGATCCGCACCCAGCAGATGCACAATTTCGCCGAGTACGGCGTGGCCGCGCACTGGCGCTACAAGGAGGAGGGCGGCTCCAACTTCAAGAGCCAGCAGTACGACGAGAAGATCGCCTGGCTGCGCCAGCTGCTGGCATGGAACAGCGAAGTCGCCGACGCCATGACCGGCGGCGACCAGGAAGAACTGCAGCGCGAGTGGGTCGAGAAACTGAAATCCACCACCCTGGACGACCGCATCTTCGTGCTGACCCCGCAGGCGCGCGTGATCGAGCTGCCGCAGGGCGCGACCCCGATCGACTTCGCCTACCACCTGCACAGCGAGGTCGGACACCGCTGCCGCGGGGCCAAGATCGACGGCGTGATGGTGCCGCTGAACACGCCGCTGAAGAACGGCCAGACCTGCGAGATCATCACCGCCAAGGGCGCGCCCGGCAGCGCCGGACCCTCGCGCGACTGGCTCAGCCCCGGCTATACCGTCAGCAGCCGGACCCGCACCAAGATCCGCGCCTGGTTCCACGCCCAGGAACTGGCCGAGACCCTGGCGCACGGCCGCGCCCTGGTCGAGAAGTCGCTGCAGCGCGAAGGCAAGACCGCGGTCAACCTGGAGGCGCTGGCGCACAAGCTGGGCTTCGCCAAGGTCGACGACCTGTTCATCGCGGTCGGCAAGGAGAAGTTCAGCCTGCGCCACGTCGAAGCCGCGCTGCACGATTCGGGCGAGGCCGCGCCGCCGCCGGAAGACACGGCGGTGGTCAACAAGAGCCGCGCCTCGAGCGTGGAGCAGGGCGCCAAGTCGGGCGTGCTGGTGGTTGGCACCGAAGGCATGCTGACCATGCTGGCCAAGTGCTGCAAGCCGGCGCCGCCGGATCCCATCGTCGGCTTCGTCACGCGCGGCAAGGGCGTGTCGATCCACCGCGCCAGCTGCAAGAACTTCGGCGAAATGGCGTCCAAGGCGCCGGAGCGGGTGATCGAAACCGAATGGGGCCGCGCCGACAAGGAAACCGTCTATCCGATCGACATCTTCATCCTGGCCTCCGACCGCCAGGGCCTGCTGCGCGACATCTCCGAGGTGCTGGCGCGCGAGAAGATCAACGTGATCGGCGTGAACACGCAAAGCGCGAAAGGCTTCGCGCGCATGGTGTTCACGGCGGAGATCGGATCGACCGGGCAGCTGCAGAAGGCGCTGGCGGCAATCGGCGAAGTCTCCGGCGTGCAGGAGGCGAGACGCACGTGATACGTCCTGGCGTATCACCTGCCGGAAAATGTATCATGTAAATATGCCAATCTCGTCCTTCCTCTACATCAAGCCGCGCGACTGGGGCGGCCGCATCGCGCGCTACCTGGGCAGCTGGTGGGCCATGCTGCACCTCGGCGCCGTCGCGCTGGTGATGGCGATGTCGCCGTCCATCTGGCACCGCGGCAACCGGCTCGCGACTTCGCGCTACATCTACGCCAGCACCTGGGCGGTGCTGCCCTGGTTCACCGTGCTGACCGCCCTGATCAGCCTCGTCATCATCCGCATCGTGCTGGTGACGGCGCAGAGCTACGGCCTGTCCGGCTTTGCGCTGGAGATGATGGTGCGGGTGCTGGTGCTGGAACTGCTGCCGCTGTCGGCGGCGATGTTCGCGGCCCTGCGCGCCAGCATGGCCTTCGACGCCAATGCGATGGGGCTGGCGGCCAGCGGCGTGGCAACCGGCGACGCGCTCGAGTCCACCCTGCGCCGCGTGCGCCGCGACCTGGTGCCGCAGGTGATCGCGAACGCCTTCTCGGTGCTGAGCCTGGCCATGGTCAGCAGCGTGATCGTGCTGGTGCTGGCCTACCTGAACGTATACGGCGTATCGCCGTGGGGTCTCTCCGACTATACCCGCACGGTGGGGCGCGTGTTCGATCCGACCGTGACCCTGGGCTTCGTGTTCAAGACCGTGCTGTTCGGGCTGGCCGTGGCCGTGATCCCGAGCGCGGCCATCCTGGACATGCTGCGCCACCGGCGCCGCCACCGCAGCAATGTGCAGCCGGGCGCGCTGCGCCTGCTGTTCGTGCTGCTGCTGATCGAGGCCAGTTCGCTGGCCGTGAAGTACATCTGAAAGAAAACAAGGAACCAAGGACCCCGCATGGCCGACCCCATCTCCGCCGCCCCGCCCGACGAACCGAAACACGTGGAAGCGAAGGCGCTGATCCTGCTGATCGTGATCGGCGCCCTGATCGTCGCCTTCTTCGTGTACGTGATGTACGCGCGCGGCGTGTTCGAGCCCACCCAGCGCCTGGTGCTGGTGACCGACAATTCCGAGGGCGTGATCCCCGGCATGGACATGAGCTTTGCCGGTTTCCCGATCGGGCGCGTGCGCCAGGTCGACCTCGGCCAGGACGGCAAGGTCAACATCCTGGTCGACATCCCGAAGGACGACGCCAAGTGGCTGCGCACCACCAGTGTGTTCACCCTGGAATCCAGCGTGGTCGGCCAGACCCGGCTGCGCGCCTACAGCGGCATCCTGACCGACCCGCCGCTGCCGGACAAGGCCCAGCGCCCGGTGCTGCGCGGCGACGCCGCCGCCGAGATCCCGCGCCTGCTCTCCACCGCCCATACCTTGCTGGAGAACCTGGAAGCCATGACCCGCCCCGACTCCGCGATCGGCAACACCCTGACCAACGTCGAGACCCTCAGCGGCCGCCTGACCGGCAAGTACGGCGTGCTGGGCACCGCCCTCGGCGGCGACGAGGAAGCCAGGAAGCTGCTGCAGACCCTGCAGCGGGTCGACGCCATCCTGGCCAAGACCGACCAGCGCGTGTTCGGCAAGAACGGCGTGATGGACGATACCCAGGCCGCGGTCCGGCAACTGAACGGCGTGCTGGGCGACGCCCGCGCGACCTTGCAGAAGGTCGACGCCGTGCTGGTCGAAGCCCAGGCCGTCGGCGCGAATGCGAAGGTGGCGACCCAGGACCTGGGCCGTCTGCGCGGCGAGGTCGACGCCAGCCTGCGCAAGGTGAACCGGCTGGTCGACGAGATCAACCGCAAGTGGCCGTTCAAGCGCGACGAGGAGATCAAGCTGCCATGAAGAAGACCGCCTTATCGTTTGCGACGATGGCTGCCATCGCCCTGGCCGGCTGTGCCGGCAAGCCCCAGCCGCCCGACTGGCAGCCGAACGCGAAGAGCGCGCTCGAAGGCTATACGGACGCCTGGCTGCATGGCGACACGGCGGCCGCCGACGCCGAATTCGTGCGCGCCCGCCGCGCCACGGCCAGCACCGGCCGCTTCGACAACGTCGCCCAGGCCGAGCTGGTGCGCTGCGCGGCGCGCGTGGCCGCCCTCGAATTCGACTGTCCCGGCTATGCAGCCGTGGCGGGCGATGCGAGCCCGGCCCAGCAGGCCTATGCGGCCTACCTCGAGGGCCGCTGGCAGGGGCTGAACGCCAGCCTGCTGCCCGAGCAGCACCGCGCCGTCGTCAGCGGCGGCAGCCTGGCCGGCGTGCAGGATCCGCTGGCGCGCCTGGTGGCGGCCGGGGCGCTGTTCAAGGCGGGCAAAATCAGCCCGGCCGACATCGGAAATGCGGTCGACACGGCGTCGAACCAGGGCTGGCGCAGGCCGCTGCTGGCCTGGCTGGGCGTGCAGGAACGGCGTGCCCGGGCGGCGGGCGATATGCAGGCCGTGGAGCAGATCCGGCGCCGGATGGCGCTGGCGTCCGAAGGCTGAGCCGGGCCTTACCTGACCCGCGCCACCCTTGCGCTGTTGGTATGGCCCTCGACCTGCAGGAAGTAGGCGCCCAGCAGGCCGCGCGTGATCTCGACCTTCGGGTTCTGCATGATCGGCAGCACGGCATCGGCGTCGTCGGTCACCTTCCAGACCTGGCCGTTGGCGAGGGTCAGGACCGTTCCCGGGCTCCAGCCGTCGAAGCGGCCCACCACGCTGCTGTGGATGGCCGCGGGTTCGGCATCCTGCTGTTTCCTGACCACCGGGCGCAGGCCGAAATTCTGCTCGGGCGATGCGGCCGGCACCGGCGCGGCAGCCGGCGCGGAGGACCGGGCGGCCATCGGAGCGGCTGCGCCGACCGGAATCGCGTCGTAGCAGGCCAGCCGCTTCGCGGTGTCGGGCAGGGCGCGGCATGCCAGCATGGCGGCATCATCGGCGGCGAAGGCGGCGCCGGACAGGGTGGAGGCGATCAGCAGCAGGGACGGAAAAGTCTTCTTCATGGGCTCGTCGACGTTGTCATGCCGGTCCGGAGCGGGCGCGGCTTGACACTATTATATCGACACCTTGCCCATCAGGAAGCCGTCCATCCGGCCTGCGCCGGCCGTGGCATCGCCTGGCGCAGTGCCGGCGGCAGCTGGTTGTGGATGCGCACCGCCGCCCTGGCCGCGCCGCCGGTCGCCACCGCGATCTGGTTCAGGCCCACGGTGACGTCGCCGATCGCGTACAGGCCCGGCACGCTGGTGGCCTGGTGCGCGTCCACCAGCAATTCCTCGCATTGCGCGGTGCGGGCGCCCAGCTTCGCGGCCAGGCTGGAACGGGCCTTCTCGCCCAGCATCGGGTAGAACACGTCGGCCGAATAGTCTTCGCCGTCCTCGGTATGCATCACCGGCTTCATCGACGCATCCATGGTGACGGACACCAGTGGCGATTCGATCAGGCGCACGCCGGCGGCAGCCAGGCGGGCCCTGTCGTCATCGTCCAGCATCGAGGGCGAGCCGCGCTCGAACAGGGTGACGTCGGCGCTGAAGGTGCGCATGAAGAGGGCGTGGCCGACCGGGTTGGTATCGGCGGTGGCGACCGCGATGCGCTTGTCCATCACGTCGAAGCCGTCGCACACGGGGCACAGGCGCAAGGAGCCGGAGGCGATCGCTTCGCGCCAGTTCTCGATCGGCAGGCCGGCATCGGCGACGCCGGTGGCCAGCAGCACGGTGTGGGCGCGGATACGGGTCAACTCGCCCTCGGGTGCGTCCTCCGCGGCATAGTCGCCGACGAACAGGCCGTCCTCGAGACGCAGGTCGACGATCTCGCCCGGCATCACGCTGCCGCCGTAGCGTTCCAGCTGGACCGACAGATTGCCCAGCAGGACATTGCCTGGCACGCCTTCCGGAAAACCCGGGTAGTTGTGCGACACGGGAATCAGGCGCAGCCGGCTGTTGCCCTTGTCGACCAGGGCGACACTGCGGGTGAAGCGGCGCAGATAGATGGCGGCGGTCAGGCCGCCGGGGCCGCCGCCGATGATGAGGCAGTCGTAGACTTGGTCTTGGATAGGCATGTGCCGATTATCGGCAACACCCATCGGCTGGCCTATCGGCGTGCGCCCCGGCACGGGGTCGGAGGGCGCTGACAGGCAGCCGAAAGTGCTCAATGACCCTGGGCTTCCGGCTGCAAGGTCACGTGATCGATGCCATGCTTGGCGAGCAGCATCTCCTTCACCGCGCGCAGCACCTCGGGCCAGGCGTTCAGGTCGGCGATCTCGAGGTGGCCGATCAGGGCCGGCTCGCCCGGCGACATGTCCCACACGTGCAGGTCGTGCACCGACAGCACGCCGGGCACGGCGGCCAGGTCGGCGCCCACGCCCAGGTAGTCGATCTGGTGCGGCACGCCTTCCATCAGGAAGTGGTAGGACTCGCGCAGCACGCCGAGCGTCGATTTCAGGATCAGCAGCGACACGAAGATCGACAGGATGGGGTCGATCCGCAGCCAGCCGGTGAAGTGGATGATGGCGCCGGCGGCGATCGCGGCCACCGAGCCGAGCAGGTCGCCCAGCACGTTGACGAGGGCGGCGCGGGTGTTGATGCTCTGCTCGCCGCGCGACAGCACCCAGGCCACCAGGATATTGATGCAGGCGCCGATCGTGGCGACCACGAACACGGTCCCGCCTTGTACCTGCTCCGGATGGGCCAGCCGCGTGGCCGCCTCGTAGACGATCCAGCCGACCAGCAGCAGCATCGCCAGGCTGTTCACGAAGGCGGCCAGCGCCTCGGCACGCACGAAGCCGAAGGAGTGGCGGCTCGACGGCGGCCGGCGCGCGATCAGTTGCGCCATCAGCGCCAGGCCGAGGGCGGCGGCGTCGGTGACCATGTGGCCGGCGTCCGAGATCAGGGCCAGCGAATTCGAGAAGACGCCGGTGACCGCCTCGATCACGGCGAACAGCAGGGTCAGCCCCAACGCCAGCCCCATCGCGGCCTGGCTGCGGCCTTCGATGACGTGGCCATGGCGGGCGTCGCCGTCGAGGTGGGCGTGCAGGTGGGCGGAGGAGGCGGACTGGTCGGACATATTCGATATTGGTAGAAGAGCAGCGCAGAAGTATACACGCAGGGTGGGCACCCCGTGCCCACGCAAATACGTACGGCCGCAAACGTCGAAAACAGGCACCAAACGCCCATCGTCCGTGCTGCCTTGCACAACTGCAGCCGACCCCCTATAATGGCGGCATACGGGCGGTTAGTTCAGCTGGTTAGAATACTTGGTCGACATCCAAGGGGTCGCAGATTCGAATTCTGCACCGCCCACCAGAATACTCAGCAGTATCCTTAGTAAGAGCGAGAAAGGCACCGACGGTTATGACACCGCGAACTACAACTTGGTTGTGGGGGAATCGCTAGACGCGGTATGGTGTGCTTTTGCCTGTTGAAAGCTCTACGACACTAAAAGAAAACGCGCCTGGTGCGCGTTTTTTTTCGTCCGAATATTTTCCGTTTCAAATTTATTAACTCATTTTCCAACTTTGCGGGCGCGAGGGCGCCGAACAGGAGATCAAGATGCTGAATGTGCGACTTCCGGACGGCTCCAGCCGTCAATTCGAGGGCCCGGTCACCGTGGCCCAGGTGGCGCAGAATATCGCCCCGAGCCTGGGCAAGGCCGCGCTGGCCGGCAAGGTCAACGGCAAGGTGGTCGATACTTCCTTCCTGATCGAGAGCGATGCCGATCTCGCCATCGTCACCGACAAGGACCCGGAAGGCCTGGACGTGATCCGCCACTCGACCGCCCACCTGCTGGCCTACGCGGTCAAGGAACTGTTCCCGGAAGCCCAGGTCACCATCGGCCCGGTCATCGACAACGGCTTCTACTACGACTTCTCGTACAAGCGCCCGTTCACCCCGGAAGACCTGCAAGCCATCGAGAAGAAGATGGTCGAGCTGGCCAAGAAGGATGAGCCGGTGACCCGCAAGGTCCTGCCGCGCGACGAGGCGGTGGCCTATTTCAAATCCATCGGCGAAGACTACAAGGCCGAGATCATCGCCTCGATCCCGGCGAACGAGGATGTGTCGCTGTACTCGGAAGGCAAGTTCACCGACCTGTGCCGCGGCCCGCACGTGCCGTCGACCGGCAAGCTGAAGGTGTTCAAGCTGATGAAGCTGGCCGGCGCCTACTGGCGTGGCGACTCGAAGAACGAGATGCTGCAGCGCGTCTACGGCACCGCCTGGGCTAAGAAGGAAGAGCAGGAGCAGTACCTGCACATGCTGGAAGAGGCCGAGAAGCGCGACCACCGCAAGCTGGGTAAGCAGTTGGACCTGTTCCACTTCCAGGACGAGGCCCCGGGCCTGATCTTCTGGCATCCGAAAGGCTGGTCGATCTGGCAGCAGGTCGAACAGTACATGCGCCATACCTACCAGGTGACCGGCTACAACGAAGTCAAGGCGCCGCAGATCATCGACGTGTCGTTGTGGAAGAAGACCGGCCACTGGGACAACTATCGCGAAAACATGTTCACCACCGAGTCGGAGAACCGCACCTACGCGCTCAAGCCGATGAACTGCCCGGGCCACGTGCAGATCTATAACGCCGGCCTGCGTTCCTACCGCGACCTGCCGCTGCGCTACGGCGAGTTCGGCCAGTGCCACCGTAACGAGTCCTCGGGTGCGCTGCACGGCCTGATGCGCGTGCGCGGCTTCACCCAGGACGACGGCCACGTGTTCTGCACCGAAGAGCAGATCGCGCCGGAAGTCGTGGCTTTCCACGCCCAGGCGATGAAGGTCTATGAAGACTTCGGTTTCGAGAACATCGACGTCAAGATCGCCCTGCGTCCGGAAAACCGCATCGGCAGCGACGAGGTCTGGGACCAGGCCGAGGAGGCCCTGCGTTCGGCCCTGCGCGGCTGCGGCGTCGAGTGGACCGAGCTGCCGGGCGAAGGCGCCTTCTACGGCCCGAAGATCGAGTACCACCTGAAGGACAGCCTCGGCCGTCCGTGGCAGGTCGGCACCATGCAGGTCGACTTCTCAATGCCGGGCCGCCTGGGCGCCGAGTACGTGGCGGAAGACAATACCCGCAAGGTACCGGTGATGCTGCACCGCGCGATCGTGGGTTCGATGGAGCGCTTCATCGGCATCCTGATCGAGAACTACGCGGGCGCGCTGCCGCTATGGCTCGCGCCGGTCCAGCTTGCGATCTTGAACATTTCTGATGCGCAAGCTTCATATGTGAAAGAAGTGGAAGCCCGTCTGAAGGCGGCCGGCCTGCGTGTTCACGCTGATTTGCGGAACGAGAAGATTACCTATAAAATCCGGGAGCATTCCGTCCAAAAACTGCCGTACATCTTAGTTGTCGGAGATAAAGAGCGGGATGCCAACACTGTGGCCGTTCGCGCACGCGGCAATGTCGATCTCGGCGTCATGTCGGTCGATGCATTGCTGGAACGCCTCCTCGGCGAGGTGGCAACCAAGGCGAAATAAGCATTCTTGCGCCTTGAGACGGCCCGATCTAATTAACTTTTAAAGGAAACACCATAGCTACTGACAAGTCGTCACATCGCATCAATGGCGAAATCACCCATCCGGAAATGCGTCTGAATGGCGTTGACAATGAGCCGCTGGGCATCGTGAGCCTGGCTGACGCATTCCGTATGGCCGAAGAAGCGAACGTCGACCTGGTCGAGATCGCGCCGAACGCGGTCCCGCCGGTTTGCCGCCTGATGGACTACGGCAAGTTCAAGTATTCGGAGCAGAAGAAGGCGCACGAAGCGAAGCTGAAGCAGAAGATCATCCAGGTCAAGGAGATCAAGTTCCGTCCGGGTACGGACGAAGGCGACTACAGCATCAAGCTGCGCAACCTGATCAAGTTCCTGGAAGAGGGTGACAAGACCAAGATCACGCTCCGCTTCCGTGGCCGCGAGATGGCCCACCAGGACATCGGTGCGCGCATGCTGGAGCGTCTGCGCGGCGACCTGGAGCCCTATGGCCAGGTCGAGCAGTTCCCGAAGCTGGAAGGCCGCCAGATGATCATGGTGGTCGCGCCGAAGAAAAAGAAATAAGCTTCTTCGCTCGTTGAGACAGTCAAGCCGGGCCAGGCCCGGGCTGCAGGTTTCCTGTGGCCCGGGCCTGGCCTGTTCTGCTTGGGCTGTCGACATGCGGGCTCCAGACGTGGTCACGGGATGCCCACGCAAGCAAAACCTGTGGTATGATCTGCGGTTCTCGTATCGTATGATGCGGGAATGCAAGACTGTAGTGGACTCGCTTCTGCTGCAGAAACAAGTGAAAGCAGGCATCCAAGAGCAGCGTTGCTGCCACCTGCAATCCTGTTACATATGAGGCTGCCTGTAAGAGGGCAGAAGACTATGCCGAAAATGAAAACCAAAAGCTCCGCGAAAAAGCGTTTTCGCGTGCGTCCGGGTGGTACCGTCAAATCGGGTATGGCGTTCAAGCGTCACATCCTGACCAAGAAGACCACCAAGAACAAGCGCCAACTGCGCGGCACCCGTAACATCAATGCGTCCGACGTCCAGAGCGTCTACCGCATGATGCCGTCTGCTGTTTAATCTCACACTAAGGAGCTAATATGCCTCGAGTAAAACGTGGGGTTACTGCACGTGCCCGTCATAAGAAGGTTCTTGAGCTTGCCAAAGGCTATCGTGGCCGCCGCAGCAAAGTATTCCGTATTGCCAAGCAAGCAGTCATGCGCGCTGGCCAGTACGCATACCGCGACCGCCGCAACAAGAAGCGCGTTTTCCGCGCACTGTGGATCACCCGTATCAACGCGGCTTCGCGTTCGCACGGCATGACCTACAGCGCATTCATGAACGGCCTGAAGAAAGCCGCGATTGAACTGGACCGTAAAGTCCTGGCCGACATGGCTGTGAACGACAAGCCGGCATTTGCCGCTATCGTGAACACCGTCAAGGCAAAGCTGGCTGCCTAATCTCAGTTCAGCACACAGTTGTACAGCGCCGCGGTGCAAGCCGCCGGCGCAAAAAGGACGGGGCAAAGGTTGAAGGACCGATGCCCCGTTTTTGATTCTGGCGTTCCCCGCCATTCAAAACAGGAAAAGAACAAGCATGAACTCGTCGGTGGAAGAACTCGCGCTGCAAGAGCTGATCTCTTCGGCACAGGCTGATTTTGGATTCGCACAAGACGCTGCCGCGCTGGAAAACGCAAAAGCGAAATACCTGGGCAAGACTGGCCAGGTGACCGAACTGATGAAGGGCCTCGGCAAGCTCGACCCGGACCAGCGCAAGGCGCAGGGCGCCCTGATCAATGCCGCCAAAGAAAAAATCGAACAGGCCTTGACCGCCCGCCGCGAAGACCTGGCGAACGCCCAGCTGATGGCGCGCCTGAACGCGGAGAGCATCGACGTCACCCTGCCGGGCCGCGGCCGCTCGATGGGCGGCATCCACCCGGTGATGCGCACCTGGGAACGGGTCGAACAGATCTTCCGCTCGATCGGCTTCGACGTGGCCGACGGCCCCGAGATCGAAACCGACTGGACCAACTTCACCGCACTGAACAGCCCGGAAAACCACCCGGCGCGTTCGATGCAGGACACCTTCTATATCGAGGGCAACGACAGCCAGGGCAAACCGCTGCTGCTGCGTACCCACACCAGCCCGATGCAGGTGCGCTATGCCCGCACCCACACGCCGCCGATCAAGGTGATCGCGCCGGGCCGCACCTACCGCGTCGACAGCGACGCCACCCACTCGCCGATGTTCCACCAGGTCGAAGGCCTGTGGATCGGCGAGGACATCAGCTTTGCCGACCTCAAGGGCGTGTACCTGAACTTCGTGAAGGCCTTCTTCGAGACCGACGACCTGCAGGTGCGCTTCCGTCCGTCCTACTTCCCGTTCACCGAACCCTCGGCCGAGATCGACATCGCCTTCGGCTCCGGTCCGCTGAAGGGCCGCTGGCTGGAAGTCTCGGGCGCCGGCCAGGTGCATCCGACCGTGGTGCGCAACTTCGGCCTCGATCCGGAAAAATTCATCGGCTTCGCGTTCGGCTCCGGCCTCGAACGTCTCACCATGCTGCGCTACGGGATCAACGATCTGCGCCTCTTCTATGAGGGCGATCTGCGCTTCCTGAAGCAATTCAATTAAATGGCTTCATAAACCTACTGCGCGGGCACATTTTCGTTCTGCGATGCTCGCCGTACTCGAGTACGGCTGCGCTTCTCGAGCGAAACTGAGCCCGCTCGCTACGGTTTCTGAAACCATTTGAAATGCAAACTTAAGACCTTGAAAAGGCACTGATATGCAATTCTCCGAAAACTGGCTCCGTTCCATGGTCGATCCGAAAATGAGTTCGGACGAACTGGCCCACCTGCTCACCATGTCCGGCCTCGAAGTCGAAGAAGTGGAAGCGGTCGCGCCGCCGTTCTCGAACGTCGTGGTGGCCGAAGTCAAGGAAGTGGCCAAGCACCCGAACGCCGACCGCCTGAACGTCTGCCAGGTCGACGCCGGCAGCGGCACGCTCCTGAATATCGTGTGCGGCGCCCCGAACGTGCGCGCCGGCATGAAGGCGATCCTGGCAAAGGCCGGTGCCGTGCTGCCGCCGGGCGCGGACGGCAAACCCTTCGAGATCAAGGTCGGCAAGCTGCGCGGCGTCGAGTCGCAGGGCATGCTGTGCTCGGCCAAGGAACTGAAGATCTCGGAAGAGAGCAGCGGCCTGATGGAACTGCCGGAAGACGCGCCGGTCGGCCAGAACATCCGTGATTACCTGGGCCTGAACGACCAGAAGTTCACCATCAAGCTGACCCCGAACAAGGCGGACTGCCTGTCGGTGCTGGGCGTGGCGCGCGAAGTGTCGGCCCTGACCGGCGCGGAGCTGACCTTCCCGGCCCAGCGCATCGTTCCGGTAGGTATCGACGAAATCCTGCCGGTCAAGGTCTCGGCGCCGGACCTGTGCGGCCGCTTCACCGGCCGCGTGATCCGCGGCCTGAACGCGCGCGCCGCAACGCCCGAGTGGATGAAGCGCCGCCTGGAACGCAGCGGCCAGCGCTCGGTGTCGGCCCTGGTCGACATCTCCAACTATGTGATGCTGGAAACCGGCCAGCCTTCGCACGTGTTCGACCTGGCCAGGATCCACGGCAGCATCGACGTACGCTGGGGCAAGAAGGGTGAGTCGCTGAAGCTCCTGAACGGCAACACCGTCGAGGTCGACGAGTGGGTCGGCGTGATCGCCGATGAGAAGGAAATCGAATCGCTGGCCGGCATCATGGGCGGCGACTCCACCGCCGTCACCCTGGACACCAGCGACATTTATCTCGAGGCGGCATTCTGGTGGCCGGGCGCCATCCAGGGCCGTGCGCGCCGCTTCAACTTCTCGACCGATGCGGCGCACCGCTTCGAGCGCGGCGTCGACTTTGCCGGTACCGTCGAGCGCATCGAGCGCATCACTTCGCTGATCGTCGAGATCTGCGGCACGCCGGACACCAAGGTCGGTCCGGTCGACGACCAGGTCGTCAACATTCCGCAGCGCCAGCCCGTCCTGCTCCGCACCGAACGCGCGCAGAAGGTCATCGGCGTGGCGATCGACGACGACACCGTCGCCGACATCTTCACCCGCCTGGGCCTGCCGTTCGAGCGAGCGCCGGGCCGCTTCACGGTCACTGCGCCGTCCTACCGTTTCGATATCGAGATCGAGGAAGACCTGATCGAGGAAATCGCCCGCGTGTACGGCTTCGAGAACATCCCGGCACTGCCGCCGGTGGCGCCGAGCGCCATGCTGATCGAGCCGGAAAACACGCGTTCGCTGTTCGCGATCCGGCACCAGCTGGCCGACCTCGGCTACCAGGAAGTGGTCAACATGAGCTTCGTGGAAAGCCAGTGGGAAGCCGACTTTGCCGGCAATACCGATCCGATCCGCCTGCAGAACCCGATCGCCAGCCAGATGAGCGTGATGCGCTCGAACCTGATCGGCAGCCTGGTCGCCAACGTGCGCTACAACGTCAACCGCAAGGCCGGCCGCGTGCGCGTGTTCGAAGTGGGCGCCGTGTTCCACCGCAATCCGCAAGCCGCCGACGGTCCGCTGTCGATTGCCGGTTTCGACCAGCCGAAGCGCGTCGCCGCGATGGCCTACGGTCCGGCCAGTGACGAGCAGTGGGGCCTGCCGACCCGCGCGGTCGACTTCTTCGACGTCAAGGGCGACCTCGAAGCGCTGTTCGCGCCGCGCAGCCTGCGCTTCGCCAAGCTCGAGCATCCGGCCCTGCACCCGGGCCGCTGCGCCCAGGTGGAACTGGACGGCAAGGTGATCGGCTTCATCGGCGAGCTGCATCCGCGCTGGCTGCAGAAGTACGACCTGCCGCAGGCACCGGTGCTGTTCGAGGTCGATGCCGACGCCCTGCGCGAGCGCGTGGTGCCGACCTACACCGAAATCTCGAAGTTCCCGGGTGCGACCCGCGACCTCGCGCTGGTGGTGAAACAGGATGTCCCGGCCCAGGCGCTGCTCGACGCGTTCAAGGCCGAGCTGGCGTCGAACGCGTATGGTAAACTCGTGCAAGCCGTTGTTTTATTTGATGAATATCGCGGCAAGGGTTTGGAACAAGATGAAAAAAGTCTTGCTTTCCGCTTTAGCTTGCAAGATACTCAATCGACGCTCCAGGACGATGCGGTGGAGGCCATCATGGCCGCGCTGGCATCGGCGGCGCAACAACAGGGCGCCAAACTGCGCGCCTGAATAAGGGCAGATTGCCTGACAGGGGCTCGGATTCCGAGCCCCATCCAAAACGTAAGGTAGGGCTTAAAATTAACAACAACGACTTAGACTCCGTCGTACTCGAGGAAGCGCTCGCCGCCCACAGGGTGCGGCAGGCGGCCGAAAAGGAGTTGCCGACCCTGACCAAGGCGGAGCTGGCCGAGCTGCTGTTCGAGCAGGTTGGCCTGAACAAGCGCGAAGCCAAGGACATGGTCGAAACCTTCTTCGACGAAATCCGCAATGCGCTCGAGCGCGGCGAAGCGGTCAAGCTGTCCGGCTTCGGCAACTTCCAGTTGCGCGACAAGCCGCAGCGTCCGGGCCGCAATCCGAAAACCGGGGAAGAAATCCCCATCACTGCGCGTCGCGTCGTGACGTTCCACGCCAGCCAGAAACTCAAGAGCATGGTCGAGGAGGCCAATCCGGCCGGTTCCGACGACGGATCACTGGCGCGCGCAGCCTGAGTAGTCAAGCCAAACAGCCATGAATGACCGACCGAACAAGATGGAACTGACTGTATTGCCACCGATTCCGGCCAAGCGCTATTTCACGATCGGGGAAGTCAGCGAATTGTGCGGGGTCAAACCGCATGTGCTGCGTTACTGGGAGCAGGAATTTACCCAGCTAAAGCCGGTCAAACGCCGTGGAAACCGCCGCTATTACCAGCACCACGAAGTGCTGTTGATCCGGCGTATCCGCGAACTGTTGTACGAGCAGGGCTTCACGATCAGTGGCGCCCGCAACCGCCTCGACGGCCGCGGCGCCCAGGTCGAGGAGGCCGAGCTGCCGCCGCCGGTGCCGCCCGAACCGCCGGTGCCGACCATCGCACCGGAGCTGCTGCGCGAGGAATTGCACGCCATTCTCGCCATCCTGAAGCACGGGGCGCCGGCAGCCTGAACCGGGATCGTCAGGTATCGAGCTCAAGTATTCGTGCTTCTGTTGTTCTGCACCTAGGAGGTGCTAGAATGTCACTTGCTTATTTTGCTGACTCAAACGCTTGCCGGTGCAGGCGCGGATGTCGGCGTCGGCTCTTTCCTGCCTCAGGAAAAATCTAAGGGAAGACAATGATACGCGTTGCCATTTGTGACGATCACCAGATAGTTCGAGCAGGTTTCAAGCAGATTTTTTCGTCCTCCGGCGATTTCGAAGTCGTCGCCGAGGGTGCGACCGGGCGCGAAGCCCTCGACATCGCACGTCGTGAGATTTGCGACGTGCTGCTATTGGATATTGCGATGCCCGACCAGAGCGGCATCGACATCCTGCGCACCATCCGTCAGGGCCAGCCGAACCTGCCGGTCCTGATCCTGTCGGGTTACCCGGCCCAGCAGTACGCGCTCAACCTGTTCAAGATGGGCGCCAACGGTTACCTGAACAAGGAATGCGACGCCGACGAGCTCAAGACCGCCGTGCGTACCGTCTACCAGGGCCGCCGCTATGTCAGCTCCCAGGTCGGCGAACTGCTGGCCCAGAGCTTCGACCGCGACCCCAACACGGCCCTGCACACCGAGCTGTCGGACCGCGAATTCCAGGTTTTCCTGCGCCTGGCCAAGGGCGCGACGGTGTCCGATATCGGCAATGCGCTGTCGCTGTCGATCAAGACTGTCTCGACTTACCGCACCCGCATCATGGAAAAGATGGGCTTGCAGTCGAACAGCGACCTGACCTATTACGCCATGAAGAACAACCTGCTCGACTGAAGAGTCGGCAGTCTGCAATATGGAGGACGGCACGCCCGCCGCGTCGTCCTCCCGCCACACCTCTCCGCGCGCCATTTCTACTGCGCTGCACAGCAATTTCCCTCAGTCTATAATTCCGCACATCGTCGCTGCGTGAGAGGACCGTTCCAGGATGTATTTCAGTACCGACCCCGCGTTCAAGCCGGGCCGCAGCCTGCCTCTGTACCAGACTCTGCTGTGTGCGGTCTGCGTGCTGATCCTGGTGCTGAACGGCGTCAGCCTGATGCGCAACCTCGACGGCCTGAAGGAGGCCAATGGCAGGCAGGCGCAGGCCGACCGCGTGTCCGCGCGGCTGCAATATGTGAACCTGCTGGTCACCGATGCGGACAGCGGGCTGCGCGGCTATTTCCTGTCCGGTTCCGATACCTACCTCGGCCCGCTGCGTACCGCCGAGCATGAGCTGGGCGGCCAGTTCGGGGTGCTCAAGGACCTGCTGGCCGACAATCCCTCGCAACTCAAGAACCTGGTCCAGCTGCAGACCCTGGTGCAGCGCCGCATGGACCTGATGAACCAGGCCCTCGAGGTCTACCGCCACGGCGGCCTGAAAGACATCATCGCGATCGCCCGCACCCAGGAAGACCCGACCCAGATGGACGAGATCCGGCTGCAGGTGGTCATCATGACGGGCGAGCAGAATGAGCTGCTGGCCGCGCGCGGCGCCGCCTTCTACGAGCGATACCAGCGCACGGCCCTGCTGGGGCTGGGCACGAACATCGCCGCCATCGCCGTGCTGCTGCTGTTCTATAACCTGATCCGGCGCGGCTTCCGCCTGCGCCTGCACGCCCAGCACGCCCTGGAGCAGACCAACGACCACCTCGAATCCCTGGTGGCGTCGCGTACCGAGCAGCTGTCGGTATTGTCGCGCCACCTGATCAGCGTTTCGGAAGAGGAGAAGGCGCGCCTGGCGCGCGAGCTGCACGACGAGATGGGCGCCAACCTGACCGCCATCGGCATGTACTTGTCGACGGTCGGCGAGCAGTTGAAGGAAACCCATCCGGAACAGGCGGCGGCCCTCGGCTGCGCGCGCAAGACCCTGGTCGAGACCGTGCAATTGAAGCGCCGCATCGTCGAGGACTTGCGGCCCAGCCTGCTGGACAACCTGGGCCTGGCGGCGGCACTGCAGAGCTATTGCGAGGATTACGCGCGCGCCACGCGCCTGGACTGCGAAGCCCTGATCGACCCGGAAGCCGACAGCGCCGGGCCGATGCAGGCGATCGCCCTCTTCCGCATTGCCCAGGAATCGCTGAACAATATCGCCAAGTACGCACAGGCGCGCCACGTGGTCGTGCACCTGGCGCGCGAAGGCGAGGGACTGGCGCTGGAAGTCAGCGACGACGGCGTCGGTATTTCGCCGGATGCGATGCGGCGCACGAAGTCGCACGGCCTGCTGGGCATGCGCGAACGTGCGCTGCTGCTGAACGGGACATTGAAGGTGGGGCGGGGAGTGAACGGGGTAGGTACCTGCGTACAGGCCTGGGTGCCGCTGGAGTCGCCTGGCGCCGCACCGGCGGGAACCGCCTCAGTGGCGGTTCCGGCGCCGGCGGCGCTGGCTTTGGGGGATGCTCAGAAGGATCCGGGCTTGCCCGCGCTCATGCGCGCGCCACGTCCAGCAGCAGACGGTCATACTCGCTCTTAGCGACCTTGTAGCACTCGCCGGCGTAGTCTTCCAGGCCCTGGCGGTTCAGCACGGTGATGTTGCCGCGGCGGTACTGGATCAGGCCTTCGTCCTGCAGCTTGCCGGCGGCGGCGGTGATGCTTTCGCGGCGCACGCCCAGCATGATGGAGATCAGTTCCTGGGTCACTTTCAGCTCATTGCTGGCCGAACGGTCCAGGCGGTCCAGCAGCCAGCGGCACAGTTTCTGCTCGATCGAGCTGTGGCGGCCGCCGACGGCGTTCTGGGCCATCTGGGCGAACAGGGCATTGGTGTAGCGCATCAGCAGCTGGGGCAGGGCGCCGCCCTTGTTGAAGGCGTCGCGCAGGAACTGGGTCTTGAGGCGGTAGCCATAGCCGGCGCTCTGGACCACGGCGCTGCAGGTGGCGCGTTCGCCCATGAACAGCGAGACACCGACCGCGCCTTCATGGCCGACCACGGCGATCTCGGTGGTGGCGCCGTCTTCCATCACGTACAGCAGGGAGACGATGGCGGTGGTGGGGAAATAAACGTATTCGAGTTTGCTGCCGTATTCGAACAGTTCCTTGCCGAAGGGCAGGGGAACCAGTTCCAGGTGCTCAAACAGGGTTTCCAGGTCTTGGCGCGGCAGGGCCGCAAGCAACTCATTTTGTTGGGTGCCGCTGTAGCTGACGACCGGACGGGACGCCACTTTGAATTCCTCGGCGGAGGCGGGAATCTGGTTGACCGGCTGGGCCTTCTGGGCGGCAACACCAAGTTGAGCGTTATTCATATTGTCCTCGTTATCTCTGTCTTACATCGGGTACTTCGTGGGGTGCGACTGTTGGATGGGTTTCCTCATCGCGATGTGTGTACTTTATTGCCATAGTCTCTTGCCGAACATAAGACTAGTCGTCGCCCCCATGTAGGTTCTATGCATGATGTTTTGTCAGTCCAGTCCTACTAGAGAGAAACATTCAAAGCGGGCTAGTTTTAGCCACCTGGAAATGGCCAAAGTGCATTAAAACGATTTCGCGCTCAGCCGTATAAGCCGATTTGGCAACGGCCCGGTTTCCCTTGAGTTCGTCAGGAACATACGCGGCGGTATCCACGTTTTCCCTGGTTAATGAGAAATTGCGAGCCGCCAAGGTGGAAGCCCGACTTGTCCTACAGCGGATTTCAAGACAAACCGCATGAGACTCGGTAAAATCGAGGGTTTATGCAAAGCGCCGCGAAGGCGAGACCATGTCCAACGAAACCGCAGCAAGTACTCCAGAAACGGCCGACGATATCGCCGTTGCTCCATCGGCCAAATCCGCCGCGCAGATCGCGCGCGAGGTCCAGCGCCGCCGCACCTTCGGCATCATTTCCCACCCCGACGCCGGCAAGACCACGCTCACCGAAAAGCTCCTGCTGTTCTCGGGCGCGATCCAGCTGGCCGGCACCGTCAAGGGCCGCAAGAGCGGACGCCACGCCACCTCCGACTGGATGGACATCGAGAAGCAGCGCGGCATCTCGGTCGCCTCGTCGGTCATGCAGTTCGAGTTCCGCGATCACGTGATCAACCTGCTCGACACCCCGGGCCACCAGGACTTCTCGGAAGACACCTATCGCGTGCTGACCGCGGTCGACTCGGCCCTGATGGTGATCGACGCCGCCAAGGGCGTGGAAGAGCAGACCATCAAGCTGCTGGATGTTTGCCGCATGCGCGACACCCCGATCGTCACCTTCATGAACAAGATGGACCGCGAGACCCGCGATCCGCTGGAACTGCTCGACGAGGTCGAGTCGGTGCTGAAGATCGAGTGCGCGCCGGTGACCTGGCCGATCGGCATGGGCAAGAACTTCCGCGGCGTGTATCACCTGCTCAAGGACGAGATCATGCTGTTCAAGGCCGGCGAGGAAAAGGCCGACGGCGACTACGAGATCATCAAGGGCATCGACAACCCGCGCCTGGCCGAGATGTTCCCGATGGAGATCGAGCAGCTGAAGATGGAAGTGGAGCTGGTCCACGGCGCTTCGCACGTGTTCGACCTGGAGCGCTTCCTGTCGGGCGTGCAGACCCCGGTGTTCTTCGGTTCCGCGATCAACAACTTCGGCGTCCGCGAGATCCTGTCGGCGCTGGTCGACTGGGCCCCGGCCCCGCGCGAGCGCGACGCCACCGTGCGCGCCGTGAAGCCGGACGAGCAGCCCTTCTCCGGCTTCGTCTTCAAGATCCAGGCGAACATGGACCCGGCCCACCGCGACCGCATCGCCTTCCTGCGCGTGTGCTCGGGACGCTTCGAGAAGGGCATGAAAGTCAGGCACCTGCGGCTGGGCAGGGAAGTGAAATTGTCGTCCGTCGTGACCTTCATGGCGTCCAGCCGCGAACAGGTCGAGGAAGCCTACGCCGGCGACATCATCGGCCTGCCGAACCACGGCAATATGCAGATCGGCGATAGCTTCTCCGAAGGCGAGCTGCTGACCTTCACCGGCATCCCTTACTTCGCGCCGGACCTGTTCCGCAACGTGCGCATCCGTAATCCGCTGAAGATGAAGCAGCTGCACAAGGGCCTGCAGCAGCTGGGCGAAGAGGGCGCCGTGCAGGTGTTCAAGCCGGTCATCGGCAGTGAGCTGATCCTGGGCGCAGTCGGCGTGCTGCAGTTCGAGGTGGTCGCCAGCCGCCTGCTGAACGAGTACGGCGTCGACGCCGTGTTCGAGGGCTCCAGCATCAGCAGCGCGCGCTGGGTCTCCAGCGACGACAAGAAGGCGCTGTCCGACTTCGAGACCGCGCTGGCGCCGCAGGTGGCCTACGATGCGGCCGGCAAC
Organism: Massilia sp. 01N417; assembly: GCF_056399645.1. Lineage (NCBI taxonomy): Bacteria > Pseudomonadati > Pseudomonadota > Betaproteobacteria > Burkholderiales > Oxalobacteraceae > Massilia > Massilia sp. 01N417. The sequence goes on from NZ_JBFTRS010000032.1 coordinate 40,402, forward strand.
CTGGCCTTCCTGGCCACCTCCGGCGTCAACCTGCGCCTGACCCAGGAGCGCTGGCCGAAGCTGCAGTTCCACGCGACGCGCGAGCACGCGGCCAAGCTGGACTAATCGCTGACTTTGATCGTGGGCACGGTGTGCCCACCCTACGATGTCTGTGTCCGGGACGTAGGGTGGGCACACCGTGCCCACGTGAAGATTACGCCTGCGGTTTGCGCAACAACGCCTCCACCACGCTGCCCACCCAACACACCACGAACACCCAGCCGCTGAGCGTCACCGCCCAGGAAGTCGGCTGCGCATCGACTTTCGCCGCGATCGCGGCCGGATCCAGCGGCACCGAACCCGACAGCACCTGGCCGGCCACCGCATTCGCCTCCTCCAGCGCGAAATCGAAATAGACGAAGCCGGCCACCAGCGCAGGCACGGCGAACAGCAGGGCCAGGCGGCGGCGGCTCAGATACCATTGGCCGACACCGGGGAAGACCAGCGCCGACAGCAGGGCGGCGGCCCCTTTCGAACGTTTCATGTGATTCCTTTCCGAACCCGGCTGTTTGAGTTATCGCAACTGTCATTGTGCCGGACAGCGTAGATTGCTTCAATGCACGTCAATTTCGTGCTTACCAGAAATGGTTGAGCGACATTGTTCACTGGGAGGAGACCATGACGCTTGCAACTTCTCATCCGGAAGTCCGCTGAGATGCTGGCCCGACTGCGGATCGGCCCCAAGCTGCTGCTGGCGCCCGGCGTCGTGCTGGTGCTGCTGGTGCTCCTGTCCTGCGGCGCCTATCTCGCGATGCTGCGCCAGAACGATTCCCTCGACACCATTGTCCAGCAGCGTGCCACCCACATGCGGGCAGCGTCGAACCTGGTGGCGTCGGCGCAAAAGGCCCATGCCCAAGCCTACCAGATCCTGACCTGGATCAGCGGCAGCTTTCCGCGTACCCGTGTCGAACCGCTGGTGCGCGACGTCCGCCAGCAGCATGAGAACATCGGCCGCGGCCTTGCCGGCCTGGCACGCCTGGTTCGGGACGGCCCGGCGCGCCATCGCGAGGCCGAGCTGCGCCATGTCGAGCAGGCCGCCGGCGCCTGGCGCCTGTACGTGGCCGCGGTGGACGACGTGATCGAGATCGCCCGCGAAGACCAGTCGATCAGCGCCAGCGCGATGAGCAGGGCGGAGCGCGCCTTCGTGGTGGTGGCCGAGCGCCTGACCGAGCTGGCGCGCCGCGAGCAGGAACTGTCGGAAAAGGCGTCGAGCGAGGCGGCCGACGACTTCAGGGCGATCGCGATCCTGATGCCGATCGTGATCGTCCTGTCGATCGCCGCCTCGCTGGCGATCACGATGGCGGTGCGGCGTTCCTTGCTGGGCGAGATCGGCGCCATCGACGCCGCCGCCAGCAGCCTGGCCAGCGGCGACCTGACGGTGCGCGCCCGGGTCGACGGCGACGACGAGATCGCCGCCACCTCGCGCGCGCTGGACGACAGCATCCGCAACCTGAACCTGTCGCTGAGGACGATCCTGGCGTCGGCGCGCTCGATCGGCTCGGCTTCGCGCGAGATCGCCCTCGGCCGCGCCGGGCTGCCGGCGCGCGCCGGCGTGCGCGCATCGCTGGAACAGACCGCGACCTCGATGCAGGACCTGGCGGCGGCGATGATGGAAACCGCCGACTCGGCACGCCATGCCAACCGCCTCACCGAAGCGGCGAGCAGCGCGGCCCAGCAGGGCGGCAGCGTGGTGCACCGGCTGGTGGCGACCCTCGAAACCGTGCGCCGCTCCGCCACCCGCCTGGACCAGATCGGCGAGGCGATCGAGATCGCCTGCGGCCGGGCAGGCAGCCTCGCCCTCGGCGCGGCGGTCGAGGCGGCCGAGGGCGGCCCGCAGGCATGGCGCTTCGCCCAGGCTGCCTGCGAGGTGAGGGCGCTGGCCGGACGCGCGGTGGCGGACGCACGCGAGGCGCGCGAACTGGCGCGCGAAGCGATGGCGGCGATCGAGGGCGGAACCGGGATCGCACTGGACGCCGGTTCCAGCATGGCGGACCTGGCCAGTTCGGTGCAGGAGGTCGGCGACATCGTCGGCCGCATCGGCAGCAGCAGCGCCGCGCGCGCCGAGAACCTGGCCGGCGTGAACCAGGCGATCGTGCGCATGGACGAGCTCACCCAGCAGGGCACGCGGATGGTGGAAGAGGCGGCGATGGCCGCGCGCACCCTGCAGCAGCAAGCGCTCAGCCTGTCGCAGGCGGTGGCGGCCTTCCGGCTGGATGAAGTCGCGCAGGCGGCGGAGACCGGAAATGAAGACGGGGCCGCCGGGACGCCGGACAAGCGTCCCGGCAGCCCCGGGCACCCGTATCTCCGGCTGGCGAGCAGCCGGAGAGGCAAGGACTAGTTACTCGTAATCCTCGATCGGCGCACAGCCGCAGAACAGGTTGCGGTCGCCATACACGTTGTCGGCGCGGCCGACCGGCGGCCAGTACTTGCGCTTGCGCAGCGACGGCACCGGGAAGGCGGCCACTTCGCGCGAGTAGCCGTGCTTCCAGTCGTCGGCGGTGACGACTTCGGCGGTGTGCGGCGCACCCTTCAGCGGATTGTCCATGCGGTCGTACTCGCCGCGCTCGACTTTCACGATCTCGGCGTGGATGGTGATCATCGCCTCGATGAAGCGGTCCAGCTCGACCTTCGATTCCGACTCGGTCGGCTCGATCATCAGCGTGCCCGGCACCGGGAAGCTCATGGTCGGGGCGTGGAAGCCGAAGTCCATCAGGCGCTTGGCCACGTCTTCGTTGCTGATGCCGGTCTGTTCCTGCAGCGGACGCAGGTCGATGATGCACTCGTGCGCGACCAGGCCGTCGTGGCCGGTATACAGCACCGGGTAGTGCGGGGCCAGGCGGCGTGCGATGTAGTTGGCGTTCAGGATCGCGGTCTCGGTGGCGGCGGTCAGGCCTTCCGCGCCCATCATCGCGATGTACATCCACGAGATCGGCAGGATCGAGGCCGAGCCGTAAGGCGCGGCGCTGACGGCGCCGATGCCGGCTGCGGTGTCCGAACCTTCGCGCTGGTAGCCGGTCGACACATGGTTCGGCAGGAAGGGCACCAGGTGGGCGCCCACCGCCACCGGACCGACGCCCGGACCGCCGCCGCCGTGCGGGATGCAGAAGGTCTTGTGCAGGTTCAGGTGGCTGACGTCGCCGCCGAAGATGCCGGGGCCGGCCACGCCGACCAGGGCGTTCATGTTGGCGCCGTCCACATAGACCTGGCCGCCGTGCGCGTGCACGATCTCGCACAGTTCCTTGATGCCTTCCTCGAACACGCCGTGGGTCGACGGGTAGGTGACCATCACGCAGGCCAGGTTGGCGCTGTACTGTTCGGCCTTCTTCTTCAGGTCTTCCAGGTCGACGTTGCCGTTCTCGTCGCAGGCGGTGACCACCACCTGCATGCCGACCATGCTGGCCGATGCCGGGTTGGTGCCGTGGGCCGAGGACGGGATCAGGCAGATGTTGCGATGGCCTTCGCCGCGCGACTCATGGTACTTCTTGATGATCAGGAGACCCGCGTATTCGCCCTGCGAACCGGCGTTCGGCTGCAGCGACACGCCGGCGTAGCCGGTCACGGCGCACAGCATCTGCTCGAGCTGGCCGATCATCTCGCGGTAGCCGACGGTCTGGTCGCTAGGTGCGAACGGGTGGATGTTCGAGAATTCCGGCCAGGTGACCGGGATCATCTCCGAGGTCGCGTTCAGCTTCATGGTGCACGAGCCCAGCGGGATCATGGTGCGGTCCAGGGCCAGGTCCTTGTCGGCCAGCGCGCGCAGGTAGCGCAGCATCTCGTGCTCGGCGTGGTAGCGGTGGAAGGTCGGGTGGGTCAGGTAGGCGCTGGTGCGCGACAGGGCGGCCGGGAAGGCGTCCGCGGCATCCTTGTCCAGGCTGTCGAAATCGACGGTTGCGGTCTTGCCGGCGGCTTCGCCGAAGATCTTCGCCAGCAGCTCGATTTCTTCACGGCCGGTGGTCTCGTCCAGCGACAGGCCGACGTGGCGCGCATCGATGCGGCGCAGGTTGACGCCGTTCTCGACGGCGATGCGGTGCACGTCATCGGCCTTGTCGGTGACGACCGTCAGGGTGTCGAAGAAGGTCTCGTTGGCCAGCTGGTAGCCTTGCTGCTGCAGGCTTGCCGCCAGGATGCCGGTGTAGCGGTGCACGCGGCGGGCGATCTGTTCCAGGCCTTTCGGACCGTGGTAGATGGCGTACATCGAGGCCATCACGGCCAGCAGCACCTGGGCGGTACAGATGTTCGAGGTCGCTTTTTCGCGGCGGATGTGCTGTTCGCGGGTCTGCAGCGCCAGGCGGAATGCCTTGTTGCCCTGGGCGTCGACGGTGACGCCGGCCAGGCGGCCGGCCATGCTGCGCTTGTAGTCGTCGCGGGTGGCCAGGTAGCCGGCGTGCGGGCCGCCGAAACCGAGCGGCACGCCGAAGCGCTGGCTGTTGCCGACCACGACGTCGGCGCCCCATTCGCCCGGCGGGGTCAGCACGGTCAGGGCCAGCAGGTCGGCCGCGACCACGACCATCGCGCCCATCGCATGCAGCTTCTCGCAGGCGTTGCGGTAGTCGCGCACGTCGCCGTTCACGCCCGGGTACTGCAGCAGCACGCCGAAGCAGGGGTCAAGCAGGTTCTCGATGTCGGCGGCGGCAATGGTGCGCACTTCGACGCCGATCGGGTTGGCGCGGGTGCGCACCACTTCGAGGGTCTGCGGCAGCACGTCGTCGGCCACGTAGAAGACCTTCGAGGCCGACTTGCCGACGCGCTGGATCAGCGTCATCGCTTCGGCGGCGGCGGTGCCTTCGTCCAGCATCGAGGCATTGGCGATGCCCATGCCGGTCAGGTCGGTGATCACCTGCTGGAAGTTCAGGATCGCTTCCAGGCGGCCCTGCGAGATCTCGGGCTGGTACGGGGTGTAGGCGGTGTACCAGGCCGGGTTTTCGAAAATGTTGCGCAGGATGACCGGCGGGGTAAAGGTGCCGTAGTAGCCCTGGCCGATCATCGACTTCATGACCTTGTTCTGCGAGGCGATGCTCTTCAGCTTCGCCAGCGCGGCCTGCTCGGGCAGCGGATCGAAGAACTGGCCGAGCTCCAGCTTGTCCTTGCGGCGGATGTTGGCGGGAACGACGGCATCGATCAGGGCGGCGCGGCTCTGGTAGCCGAGGACGGACAGCATGGCTGCCTGTTCGGCGTCGGACGGACCGATGTGGCGCGGGATGAAGCCATCGCGTGCTTCGAGTTGGGTCAGGCTGGTGCGGGTCATGGCGGAAGTCGAAAAAGAGGAATCGAGGCGGGAGTGATCGACGTCGTCCCCGCAAAGGCGGGGACCCAAGTCTGGTTGAGGCTAACGTGACATATGCAGAACTTGGATTCCCGCCTTCGCGGGAACGACGTCGAGGCTACGGAAACGACGGGGGTGATTAACCTTCGGTGGTCTTGCCGTAAGCCGCAGCATCCAGCAGGCTGTTGATCGCATTCGGATCGCTCGGCTGCAGCTTGAACAGCCAGGCGCCGTAGGCGTCGGCGTTGATCGAGTCCGGGGCGTCGGCGGTGGCCTGGTTGACGGCGGTGACGGTGCCCGAGACCGGGGCGTAGATGTCGCTGGCGGCCTTGACCGACTCGACCACGGCGGCGTCGTCGCCGGCGGTGAAGGTCTTGCCGACCTGCGGCAGTTCGACGAACACGATGTCGCCCAGCGCGTCCTGTGCGTATTCGGTGATGCCGACGGTAACGGTGCCGTCAGCTTCTTGACGGACCCACTCGTGGGACTCGGTGTATTTCAGGTCGGCTGGGATGTTCATGCATGGCTCCTAATGAGAGATGAGGCTGTAAGTATACGTTGTTCTTTGCGGGCTGCGAATCAGGAAGCCAGCACTTTGCCGTTGCGCACGAACGGCAGCTTGACCACCGAGGCGGCCAGTTTCTTGTCGCGGATTTCGACGTGCACGGTGTCGCCCACCTGCACTTCGACCGGCACGCGCGCCAGTGCGATCGCCTGCTGCATGCTGGGGCTGAAGGTGCCGCTGGTGATCTCGCCGGCGTTGCCCGAGCTTGCCACGACCTTCTGGTGGGCGCGCAGGATGCCGCCTTTTTCGCGCAGGATCAGGCCGACGAAGTTCTGCTGCTGGCCCTTTTGCTGCAGGGCTGCCTTGCCGATGAAGTCGCGCTCCGATGCCAGGTCGACGGTCCAGGCCAGGCCGGCGTCGAGCGGAGAGACGCCATCGTCCATGTCCTGGCCGTACAGGTTCATGCCGGCTTCCAGGCGCAGGGTGTCGCGGGCGCCGAGGCCGGCCGGCTTGACGCCGGCTGCCAGCAGGGCGTTCCACAGGGCTTCGGCTTGCGAAGCCGGCACGCCGATCTCGAAACCGTCTTCGCCGGTGTAGCCGGTGCGCGCCACCATCACTTCGCCGAACGGGGTGCCGTCCACGATCGTGACGTTGAAAGGCTTCATCTCGCTCGACGCGGCCTGGGTGGCCGGCAGCACCTGCCAGACCTTGGCGCGGGCGTTCGGGCCCTGCACGGCGATCAGGGCGATGCCGTCGGCGGAGAGGTCGGCGCGGCGCGGTGTGATGGTGATGCCACTGTTGGTGGCGTCGTTCTGCTGGCGGATCCAGGCGATGTCCTTCTCGGAGGTGCCGGCGTTGACGACCAGGCGGAACCAGTCTTCGCGGAAGAAGTAGACGATCAGGTCGTCGATCACGCCGCCTTCCGGATTGAGCATGCAGGAGTACAGGGCCTTGCCCGAGGTCTGCAGCTTGTCGACGTTATTCGCGAGCAGGCCGCGCAGGAAGGCGCGCACATTGGCGCCGTGCAGGTCGACCACGCACATGTGGGAGACGTCGAACATGCCGGCATCGAGGCGGACGGCATTGTGTTCCTCGATCTGGGAACCGTAGTTGACGGGCATGTCCCAGCCGCCAAAGTCGACCATCTTGGCTCCCAGGGAGCGGTGTGCGGAATTGAGCGGGGTCGCTTTGAGCGTCATGGCGTGAGATCCTCGGACAGATTGAATAGGGTTCAGGCACGTGGAAACATTCCACATGCATGTCGCACCCCTCTGTCCTCGGTACCTGAGAGATAGCGGTCGAAACCGCCTGCCCCTTCGGTGGGCCCGACTGGGCCGCTCTCCAGAGTTGGTCCACGGCGCTTGCATCGTGCATTAGCGCTGTGTCCCCCGACCGGTCCGGTTGCCTGAGAGTTTTCGGGTGATGCCCCTTCGGCGGCAGCCTGCGCTGCGCTCTCCCGGTCAAGACTGCGAAGGATATGCGAGGCGTGCGGGGAAGTCAATCAGAGGGGAGGGCGCGCACTATTGCAGTGCGTCCACACGGGCAAAAACCCGTCCTTTGTTACACTTGGCCTATGACCCTTGTGACAGAAGAGACCTACTATGAGCGAAGATCAAGTAAAACAGCAAAAGGAGGCGTGGTTCACGCTGTCCGGTGACGTCAACAGCGATATGGTGCATCGCGTCTTCGAGGCGGTCGCCGAGATGACCGAGAGCGGCATCGAGACCGCCCACGTGCTGCTGCAGTCGAACGGCGGCTATGTCAGCGACGGTCTGTGCCTGTACAACTTCCTGGCCAATGCGCCGGTCCAGTTCGTCATGTACAACGGCGGCGCGGTGGCCTCGATCGCCGTGATCCTGTTCCTCGCCGGGACCCGCCGCTACGCCAGCGAGACGGCGCGCTTCATGATCCACAAGTCGCATGCGACCGCCTCGCCGGGTTCGCGTCCGGACGCCCTCAACATCATCGTCGAAGGCCTGCGCGCCGACGATGCCCGTACCGAGTCGATCCTGCGCAAGCACATCGAACTCACGCCCGAGCAGTGGGGCATCCACCAGTACGGCGACCTGCACCTCAACGGACGCGACGCCAAGACCGCCGGCCTGGTCAACGAAGTGAAGGACTTCGCGCCGCCGAAGGGCGCGCCGCTGCGGAATATCTGAAAACGACAGGGCCCGGGATGGTTTCCCATCCCGGGCCCACTCACTTACGGCCTGGGCCGGCTGGTATCGGCCGGATCAGCGGTTGCCGTCGTTCTTGTGGCTCTGGCGGCCGGCAGCGGCATGCTGCTCGGGGGTGCCGCCACGGGTGCTGCCCGAGCGCGAACCCGAGCCCGAACCCGACTGCTTGTTACCGTCATTCTTGTGGCTTTGACGGCCTGCTTCCGCATGCTGCTCCGGGGTGCCGCCACGGGTGCCGCCCGAACCGCCCGAACGCGAGCCCGAGCCCGAACCCGACTGCTTGTTGCCGTCATTCTTGTGGCTCTGCTGGCCTGCCTTCACGTGCTGCTCGTGGGAACCACCCTGGTTGCCCGATTTGCTGTTGTTAGCCATGATCATTCCTTTCTAAAATTGGAAAGTCCTGCTTACCGAAGCGTTAGCGTTTCCGGTATTGCAATAATGCGAGCCCGGCAGTAGATGTGGTATCGGATCACGTCGTGTGGTCTTGTAGGAATTAGACCAAGCGATAAAAAATAAAATTCCCATGCACCTCGCTTTTTCGCGAAATTTATTCCCGTAAACTGCTTTGCTTATAGATAAGTGGCAATATTTTATTGTTGAGTTAACTCGACGGTAGCACGTTTGTTTCATTGGAAGTCCGAGCGCCGCCGATGCCGCGATCTGCAGAATGTGATTGCCATGTGGAAATTATGTGCCACAATAGAAGCAAGCAAGCCACAGCACCCACCGTCCACCATGTCATCCAGCCGAGTCCAGAGTCCGGCAGCGCGTCAGGCCGCCTCGCAGCAGCAGGCGGTGCTGGAGTCGCTCGTCGGTATCGCAGCCGGCCAGCTCAAGGAGCAGCTCACGCCGATGATAGGCCGCTTCAGCGCGGCCCTGGCGGACGTCGACCAGCCCGGCCTCGACACGCGCGACGTCTACCGGCGCGTACGCTCCGCCAAGCTGCTCAGGGAAAACAGCTACGCCTTCTTCCACCTGGCCAGCACCGGCATCGAACTGGCCCTGCGCCAGGAACTCGAGCGCCTGCGGCCCCGGCATGCCGCCGGCAAGGCCGCACCCGCCACCCTCAGCCTGGTGCCGCTCGAGGTCATGGACAGCAAGGTCGCCTTCGGCGCCATCACCCGTCCCTTCGACATCGCCCATTCCGAGCAGCTGGCGACGCTCTCGGTCCGCCTCGGCCTCTTGCTGGGCAAGGGTGTGCTGCGCGCCGACGCCAATCCCTTCCGCCCGGAAGTCTTCCTGAAGGCCCTGGAAGAAGCCTGGCGCGAGTTCGAGCCGGAAGAAGAGTCCCACGACCTGATGCAGGGCCTGCTGCGGCCCGAGCTGGTCTTCGATTTCGCGCCCCTCTACGAAGCTTTGGGCGAGGCCCTGACCCGCAAGGACGGCCAGCCCGGCTCGGTCGAGGCCTACCGTATCCAGAAGACCGACGACGCGGCGGCGGCCCGCGCGGCGCGCGCCAGCGGCAAGGCGGCGCTGGCCGAGCAGCTGCGCAAGCTGTTCGGCGACGATGGCGACGGGCTGCCGGCCGTGCCGCTGATTCCCGAACTGCCCGAGATGCCGGCGGGGAGCGGCGGCTGGCGGCCCAGCGCGGCGGCCGGCTTCGCCCAGGCCGGGGCGCCGCAAGAAAAGGGCGAGGCCAGGCCGGCGCCGGGCTTCGCGGCCGCGGCGCAGCCGGGGGCGAGTCCGGGTGCGCAGCCAGTCGGCCGCGCGGTGAACGGCGGTGGCGAGGTTTCCTTCGCGGGCGCGGGCGTTGCCTTTGGCGTATCGCCGGGCGGCGCAATTTCCGCCTCCGCCGGCCTGCCGCTCGTTGCCGGCCTGCCGCAGGACGGGGTCGTCCTGGTCCCGGGCCAGGTCGCACCGCTGCTGGAACTGCTGGCAAGCATCGAGCCGACCCTGCAGGCCCGGGGGCAAGCCCAAGGTCAGGCGCAGTCCGCGGGCATGGTCCCGGCCACGGCCGGCGGGCTGCCGCACGATGTGTTCTACCTGCCGCGCTTCGCCCAGAGCCTGCCCAAGGGCAGCCTGTCGCGCGGCGACGAAAGCACGCTGGGCCTGCTGTCGCGCGTGTTCGAGACGGTCCTGCTGGACGACAGCATCCCGTCCCAGACCCGCGAGCTGCTGCGGCTGCTGCAGGTGCCGGTGCTGAAGGCGGCCCTGCTGGACAAGAACTTCTTCTTCGAGGAAGCGCATCCGGCGCGGCGCCTGGTCGACCTGTTGTCGCGCATGGGCTGGGAGCAGCGCAAGGACCTTGACGATCCGCTGTTCCAGCTGATGCAGCGCAGCGTCGAGCGGGTCGGCGGGGCCGGCGAGGCGGGTGCCGAAGCCTTCGCCGCAGCGGTGGCCGAACTCGAGGCGGGCATCGCCGCCGAGGAAGACGCCCAGCAGCAGGCGATGGCCGGTCCGGTGGCCAGCGCCCTCAAGCAGGAAAAGCTGCAGGTCGCGAGCCGCGCCGCGCGCGATGCCGTCGCCTTGCGCGTCCAAGCCGGCGACGTCGAGCAGGTGGTCAGCGGCTTCCTCGAAGAGCGCTGGACCACGGTCATGACCTTCGCCTACAGCATCGAGGAAGACAAGCCGGGCGCGGTCGGCAACGCCACCCGCGCGATGGACGACCTGATCTGGAGCGTCAAGCCGAAGCAGACCCAGGAACAGCGCAAGACCTTGATCGGCAAGCTGCCGCGCCTGCTGTCGACGCTGAACAAATGGCTGGATGCGATCAAGTGGCAGGACGCCGAGCGCCTGCAATTCTTTGCCCGCCTGGCCGAATGCCATGCGTCGATCGTGCGGGCGCCGATCGAACTGTCGCCGGAACGCCAGCTCGAACTGGCCGTCGAGGCGGCCCAGCAGGATGCGCTGCGCCGGGTCGAACTGGAGCAGCTGGCCGCCGAACAGGAAGAGGCGCGCCAGCAGATGATCTCGCCGGTGGACGGCCTGGAGCGCGGCATGTGGTTCGAATTCCGCACTCTTGATGCGGCGCGCAAGGTCAAGCTGGCCTGGGTCAGCCCGCTGCGCACCCTGTTCATCTTCTCCGGCGCCGGGCGGCGCGAGGCCTTCTCGCTGTCGGCCGAGAAGTTTGCCGAACTGCTGCATGCCGGCACGGCCCGCGTGCTGGCCATCGATGGCGTGGTGGGGCAGGTGCTGTCGGAGGCGATGCAGGCTGGGGCGGTGAACGATGCGTCGATGAAGGTGGCGGCCGCTTAGCCGTCGTTCCCGCGAAAGCGGGAATGACGTTCGCACGGCGCAGGCCACTGCGTGCTCTCCCATCCGCGCATCCTGCGCTATAGTCGAGCCGACCCATCCACATCCTCGACTAGCCATGATCTGGTGGTACCACCTCTCCGCCCTCGGCGGCCTGAACGTCACCGCATCGCTCGCCGTCGCCATCGCCGCCTGGCTGGTCGGGGCGCGCTGCTGGCGGCTGGCGCTGGCCTGGTGCCTGCTGTTCGGCGCGGCGATCCTCATCGCGGTGGCCAGCCAGGTGGCCTTCCTAGGCTGGGGCATCGGCGTGCGCGAGCTCGAATTCACCGGCTTTTCCGGCCATGCGACGCGCGCCGCCGCCGTCTTTCCGGTCGCGCTGTTCCTGCTGATGGAAAGGCGCGGCTTCAGGCGCGAGGACCGGCGCACGCAATCCCGGCCGGGTGGCCGGGACCGGCGCGCAGGCGGCTGGCTGCGCGCTGCCGTGCTGGCCGGCGCGGTGCTGGCGGTGGCGGTAGCGGCGGCCCGCGTCGAGGTCGGCGCCCACTCGGCCAGCGAAGCGGCGGCCGGCTGCCTGCTGGGCCTGGCCTGCGCCGGACTCTTTATCGCGCGCACCCGCAGGGCCGGCGACAGCCAGCCCCAGCCGCTGCTGCTTGGCCTGCTGGCGGCGACCCTGCTGCTGCCGCGCGCCGACCCGATCAATTCCCACCAGTGGCTGACGGCGGCCGCCCTCAAGCTGTCGGGCAGCGACCGGGTCTGGCTGCGCACCGGCTGGCAGCCCGCCAGCAACCCGTATGTGCCGCCGTGCGCCCCGGAGAGGCGGCGCTTCGGCGTGCTCTGTACCTGACTCAGGGCAGTGCGCGGAGGAAATCAGGACACCGCAGGCGTCCAGAGCGGAATGCGACGCCAAATCTTGGCCGTAAAGCAAGGAACAGATGGTATGATGCGGTTTTTCACAGCTCCCACTCCACCCTGAGCAAACGTGCGTCTATCCTCCATCAAATTGTCGGGATTTAAGTCTTTCGTCGATCCCACCAATTTCCAGGTGCCGGGGCAACTGGTCGGCGTGGTCGGCCCGAACGGATGCGGCAAGTCGAACATCATCGACGCCGTACGCTGGGTGCTGGGCGAATCGAAAGCCTCCGAGCTGCGTGGCGAGTCGATGCAGGACGTGATCTTCAACGGCTCGACCTACCGCAAGCCGGCCGGGCGCGCCTCGGTCGAGCTGGTGTTCGACAACAGCGCCGGCAAGGCGGCCGGCCAGTGGGGGCAGTATGCCGAAATCGCCGTCAAGCGCACCCTGACGCGCGACGGCACCTCGACCTATTACATCAACGGCCAGCCGGTGCGCCGGCGCGACATCCAGGATATCTTCCTCGGCACCGGCCTCGGCCCGCGCGCCTACGCCATCATCGGCCAGGGCATGATCTCGCGGATCATCGAATCGCGCCCCGAGGAGCTGCGCGTGTTCCTCGAAGAGGCGGCCGGGGTCTCCAAGTACAAGGAGCGGCGCCGCGAGACCGAGAACCGTTTGTCCGACACCCGCGAGAACCTGATCCGCGTCGAGGACATCCTGCGCGAGCTGAACGCCAACCTGGAAAAGCTCGAAGCGCAGGCGGCGGTGGCGAACCGCTTCCACCAGCTGCAGGCCGACCAGGAAGAAAAGCAGAAGCTGCTCTGGCTGCTGCGCAAGAACGAGGCCAAGGCCGAACAGACGCGCTGGTTCCTCGAGATGGAACAGGCCCAGACCGGCCTCGAAGAACAGAACGCGAAGATGCGCCACCTCGAGCTGGAGCTCGAGCGCATGCGCCAGGCCCATTACGCCACCGGCGACCGCCTGCACGCGGCCCAGGGCGAGCTGTACCAGACCAATGCCGAGATCGGCAGCCTGGAGGCCAGAATCAAGTTCGTGGTCGAGTCGCGCACCCGCCTGCAGAACCAGATCGGCACGCTCACCGCCCAGCGCGAGCAGTGGCTGAACCAGGCGCGCGACACCCAGGAACAGATCGAGGAAGCGGAATACCGTCTCGAAGAACTGGCGGCCCGTGTCGAAGGCGCGCAGATCGCCGTCGAGGCCCAGAACGAACGCCTGCCGGAGCTGGACGCCGCCTGGCGTACGGCCCAGGAAAAGACCACCGAATCGCGGGCCCGCATCATGCAGGTCCAGCAGCGCATCGAGCTGTCGTCGGCCCACCAGCGCAATGCCTCGAACATCCTGGCGACGCTCGGCACGCGCCGCGAGCGCCTGCAGCAGGAGCGTGGCAACCTGAACCTGCCGGACGCCGGCCACCTCGACAACCTGCGCATGCAGCTGGAAGAAAAGCAGCTGCAACTGGAAGAGCACAACCTGTTGCTGGAGGAAGCCGCCAGCCGCCAGGAATCGAGCGAGCAGGAACGTCGTGAAGCCCACGCCCAGGTCCAGCAGGAGAGCGCCGCCAATGCCAAGCTGGAAGCGCGCCTGTCGGCCCTGCGCCAGCTGCAGGAACGGGTCCAGACCCAGGGCAAGGTCCAGCCCTGGCTGCAGAAGCACGAACTCGACAAGCTGCCGCGCCTGTGGCAGAAGCTCGACATCGAGACCGGCTGGGAGACCGCGCTGGAATCGGTCCTGCGCGAGCGTACCGGCGCGCTGGAGATCTCGAACCTCGACTGGGCGCGCGGCTTCTTCGGCGATGCCCCGCCGGCCCGCATGGCGCTGTACACGCCCTCGGCCGGCGCCGCGGCTGCGCACGACCATCACGGCCTGAAACCCTTCGCCAGCCTGCTGAAGCTGAACGATCCGGGCCTGCGCGGCCTGCTCGACGACTGGCTGCACGAAGTCTACGCGGCCGACGATCCCGGCACCGCCCTGGCCCAGCGCGAGCGCCTGCCGGAAGGCGGCTGCTTCGTGACCCCGCACGGCCACATCGTCAGCCGCTCCAGCGTGCGTTTCTACGCCGCCGATGCCGAGCAGGACGGCGTGCTGGCGCGCCAGCACGAGATCGACAACATCACCAAACAGCTTCGCGCCCAGGCTTTGCTGCTGGACGAGGCGCGCAGCCGTTCCACCCGCGCCGACGCCGCCGTGAGCGAGCTGCAGCGCCGCCTGCAGGATGGCCGCCAGAAGGTCGCGACCCTGCAAAGGGAAGTGCATACGCTGCAGATCGAGGTCGTGAAACAGGCCGAGGTCGAGGCCCGCTTCAACCAGCGCAGCGGCCAGATCTCCGCCGACCTCGACGAGATCGCGGCCCAGGAAGCCGAGCAGCGCCAGATCAAGATGGAGGCCGAGGCCGAGTTCGAAGAGCTGGACATGGAACTGGCCGAGCTGCAGGGCGCGCACGAAGACGGCCAGAGCGCCTTCCTGGACAAGGAACGCGCCTTGAACGAAGCACGCGACAGCTTGCGCGAGCTGGAACGCGCGGCCCAGGAAGCGGTGTTCGCCGAGAAGACCCAGCGCACCCGCATCGACGAACTGCGCCGCACCATCGCCACCGCCAACCAGCAGGCCGAACAGGTCCTGGAAAGCATCGGTAGCGGCAAGATGGAGCTGGCAGCGCTGGAATCCGGCACCGCGGCCGAAGGCCTGCAGGAACTGCTGGCGCGCCGCACCGCCCAGGAACAGGCGCTGGCCGATGCGCGCCACGAACTCGACCAGCTCACGCAGCAGCTGCGCGCGGCCGAGGAAGCACGCATGGCGGCCGAACGCAGCCTGCAGCCGCAGCGCGAACGCATCACCGAGATGCAGCTGAAGGAACAGGCCGCGCGCCTGAACCAGGAACAGTTTGCGGAAGCCTTGAGCGCGACCGGCGCCGACGAGGCCGAGCTCTCGGCCAAGCTGAATCCGGAGATGAAGCCGCAATACCTGCAGGGCGAGGTGACGCGCCTGACCAATGCGATCACGGCGCTCGGCGCGGTGAACCTGGCGGCGGTCGAGGAACTGGCCCAGGCCACCGAGCGCAAGCGCTTCCTCGATTCCCAGAACGCCGACCTGCAGGAAGCGATCGCCACGCTGGAAGGCGCCATTTCCCGCATCGACCGCGAGTCGCGCGACCTGCTGCAGGATACCTTCGACCGCGTCAACGCCAACTTCTCGGAGCTGTTCCCGATCCTGTTCGGCGGCGGCACCGCCAAGCTGGTGATGACCGGCGAGGAAATCCTCGACGCCGGCGTGCAGGTGATGGCCCAGCCGCCGGGCAAGAAGAACGCCACGATCCACCTGCTGTCGGGCGGCGAGAAGGCGCTGACGGCGACCGCCCTGGTGTTCTCGATGTTCCGTTTGAATCCCGCGCCGTTCTGCCTGCTCGACGAGGTGGACGCGCCCCTGGACGACGCCAATACCGAGCGCTTCTGCCGCATGGTCAAGCGGATGTCCGACCATACCCAATTCCTCTTCATCTCGCACAACAAGATCGCGATGGAGATGGCCAACCAACTGATCGGTGTGACGATGCAGGAGCAGGGCGTATCGCGCATCGTGGCGGTGGACATGGAGTCCGCCGCGAATTTTGCACAAGAGGCACAAGCAGCATGACAGATTTAGAGATGAGCCTGGTTGCCGCGGGCGGCGTGTTCGTGGCCGGCGTCTTCGGTTACAACAAGTGGCAGGAGTACAAGGCGAGGAAGAGCGTCGAACGTGCCTTCGCCTCCGACCATGACGACGTCCTGATGAAGGGCGGGGCGGCGCCCGAACGCGGCGTGGCCGAGCCGGTGCTGGGCGAGACCGGCGCCGTCGGCCGCCACGAGCCGGTCCTGGACGCCAACGTGGATGCGCCGTTCGCCGAGCTGGCCGGGGCCGATGCCGTGGCC
>NZ_JBFTRS010000033.1:0-51737 GCF_056399645.1 Massilia sp. 01N417
CCGCGCGACCGCGCGACTGGCGACCGCCGTGACCGCAGCCGCGGCGCCGGCTGGGAAGTGCTGTTTGTCGCTATCGATGACCATGCACGGATCGCCTACACCGAGCTGTATCCCGACGAGTCGCAGGAGAACGCATGCCGCTTCCTGACCAACGCCTACGCGTATTACTCGTCGCTGGGCGCCAGGCCGAAGGCACTCCTGACCGACAACGGCTCGGCATTCCGCGCCAAGAGCTTCAGCCGTGTCTGTGCAGCCCTGGAACTCAAGCACCGCTATACACGCCCCTACCGGCCACAAACGAACGGCAAGGCCGAGCGTTTCATCCAGTCGGCACTACGTGAATGGGCTTACGGCTTCGTCTACAAGAACTCTGACGAGCGAACAAACATGCTGCGTCAGTGGAACCATCACTACAACTGGCACCGCCCGCACCAGGGCATCGGCGGCAAAGCACCGATGTCCAGGCTCTCATCCAGCCGAAACAACCTCTTGCAACTTCACACCTAGGTCTCCAGCTTAGCTCTCCATCGAGATCTCGTCGACCTTGCCCTTGCCGTCGAAGCGCACGCTGATGACGTAGTCCGTCACCTTGCCCGGCAGGGTGAAATCGAAGTATTCCATGTCGTCGCCGTCTTCGCCCCAATGTGCGCGCAGCTCGAGGATGTCGAGTACGGTGGCGGGATCGGGGCGGGGCGTGCCGGTGTGCGCCTGCCAGTAGTCCGGCGCCAGCTCCTCGAGGTGGAAGGCGACGAACATGGCGACGCCGGACTCCTCGTCTTCCATGTCGAAGCCGTTCTTGATGGCCTGGCGGGCGGCGGCTTCGCGGCGGGCCGGTTCGGCGGTGTGGTCGGTCATCGGGGGCTCCTTGAATGGTTGCGCAAGGCTGGCGTTTTTGGAAAAGAAAAAACCGCCGGCTTCTCGCGAAACCGGCGGTTCTTCATGTCTGGTGGTGATAGGTGGACTTGAACCACCGACCCCAGCATTATGAGTGCTGTGCTCTAACCAGCTGAGCTATATCACCATCTAAAACAGTACTAAACAAAATGGCTCAGCTTTTGAAGGCCAAGCCATCTCGCTTGAAATCTGGTGGTGATAGGTGGACTTGAACCACCGACCCCAGCATTATGAGTGCTGTGCTCTAACCAGCTGAGCTATATCACCAAAGCGGAGGGCATTATGCCGTCCGCACACAAGACTGTCAAGGTTACGCGCTTCGAATGTGCTTGTCCAGCACGCCCAGAACCTGGGTCGTTGCATCTTTCGCCAGACAATCGACCACGATCCGCTCCGGCATCGAGCGCAGCCAGGTCAGCTGGCGCTTGGCCAGCTGGCGGGTGGCGACGATGCCGTTCTCGCGCAGCTGTGCGCGGTCGTACAGGCCGTCGAGGTATTCCCAGCTCTGCCGGTAGCCGACGCAGCGCATCGACGGCAAGCTCAGGTCCAGGTCGCCGCGGGCGCGCAAGCTTGCCACTTCGGCCACGATGCCTTCGTCGTCGCGGCTGCCCAGCATCTGGTCGAAACGCAGTGCGATGCGCTGGTGCAGCACGGCGCGGTCGGACGGCTCCAGCGCGAACGAGAGCAGCTCGAAGGGCAGCTCGGTCTTCTCGCGCCTGGCCAGCAGCTCGGACATCGGCTTGCCCGACAGTTCGATGATCTCCAGCGCACGGTTGATGCGCTGGGCGTCGTTCGGCGCCAGCCGGTCGGCCGTGGCCGGATCGAGTTCGCGCAGCTTGGCATGCATGCCGGGCCAGCCGATGCGTGCGGCTTCAAGGTCGATGCGGGCGCGGACCCCGGCGTCGGCGGTCGGCAGGTCGTCGAGGCCGTCGACGAGCCCTTTGAAGTACATCATCGTGCCGCCGACCAGCAGCGGCAGCTTGCCGCGCGCCTGGATCTCGGCCACCAGCCGGATCGCGTCTTCGCGGAACTGCATGACGGAGTAGGACTCGAGCGGGTCGATGATGTCGATGAGGTGGTGCGGCACGCTGGCCAGCTCTTCGGGGCTCGGCTTGGCGGTGCCGATGTCCATCTCGCGATAGACCAGGGCCGAGTCGACCGAGATGATCTCGACCGGCATCTCGCTGGCGATGGCCAGCGCGGCGGCGGTCTTGCCGGACGCGGTGGGGCCCATGATGGCGACTGCCATCGGTTTGTGATTCTGAGTCATAAGTCCAATTACTGCCCGCGCAGGAACAGCTTGTCCAGCGCGGAGATTTCGAGCTGCACCCAGGTCGGTCGGCCGTGGTTGCACTGGTCGGCGCGCTCGGTCGCTTCCATCTGGCGCAGCAGGGCGTTCATCTCCTGCACCGACAGGATCCGGTTGGCGCGCACCGCGGTGTGGCAGGCGAGGGTGCCGAGCAGCTCGTTGCGGCGCTCGATCAGCACGCGCGAGCCGCCGTATTCGCGCACGTCGCGCAGCACGTCGCGGGCCAGCGTCTGCGCATCGGCGTTCTTCAGCAGGGTCGGTACGGCGCGCACCGCCAGCGTGGTCGGCGAGACCGCGGTGATGTCGAAGCCGAGCGCCTGCAGCGTCTCGCGGTTTTCTTCGGCCGTGCCGACTTCGACGGCGTCGGCGAAGAAGGTTACCGGGATCAGCATTTGCTGTACCTGCATCTGCTCGCCGCCGGCCTGGGCGTCGAGGGCGTTCTTCAGCTGCTCGTAGAGGATGCGTTCGTGGGCCGCGTGCATGTCGACCAGCACCAGGCCCTTGCGGTTCTGGGCGAGGATGTAGATGCCGTGCAGCTGGGCCAGGGCGAAGCCGAGCGGGAAGTCGTCGTCGTGTGCCGGTGCGGTAGTGGCGGGCAGCGGCATCTCGAAGCCGGACGCTGCGGGCCTGGCCTGCGCCGTATCGGCATCCTTCATGCCGGCGAACAGGGCGCCATAGCTTTCGGTACGCTGGGCCACGCCGGCGCCGGACGGCTGGGCATCCCGGTGGCTGCCGGCCGGGTAGGGCGATGGCGAGAAGGTCGAGGCATAGGGCGACGCGGGCGCGAGCTGGGAACCGAACGAGGTCTGCTCGTGCGGGCGGCGCCAGGCCGGGGTGCCACTGATTCCTGAGTCCCGCCCGAAGCCGCCGCCCCAGGACGCGCCCGAGGGCGCGATCTCGGCCGCGCTGACCGGCGCCGGCGCGTTGCCGTGGGCGGTGGCCGAGGTCTGCGCGAGCGCGCGCTGCACCGCGTGGAACACGAACTGGTGGACGGCGCGGCTGTCGCGGAAGCGCACCTCGATCTTCGAGGGGTGCACGTTGACGTCGACCATGGCCGGGTCCAGCTCCAGCGACAGCACGTAGCTGGGGAAGCGGTCGCCGTGCAGCACGTCCTGGTAGGCGGCCTTCACCGCGTGGACCAGCAGCTTGTCGCGCACGAAGCGGCCGTTCACGTAGAAGAACTGGCCGTCGGCGCGGGCCTTGGAGGCGGTCGGCAGGCCGACGTAGCCGTGCAGGCGCAGCGGGCCGGCGGCTTCGTCGAGCTGCAATCTGGCTTCGGCGAAGTCGTTGCCGAGGATCTGGGCGCTGCGCTTGGCCGGTTCGCTGACGTTCCAGTGGTCGATGGTGCGGCCGTTGTGGGTCAGGCTGAACGAGACGTCCGGACGGGCCAGTGCGATGCGGCGCACGACTTCGGCGCAGTGGCCGTACTCGGTCTGGTCGGATTTCAGGAACTTGCGGCGCGCCGGCGTGTTGAAGTACAGGTCCTGCACGTCGATCGTGGTGCCGAAGGCGCCGGAGGAGGGCGAGACCGTACCCTGGTGCGAGCCGACGATCTCCCAGGCGTGGGGCGCGTTCGGCGTGCGCGAGGTGATGCTGACCGCCGCCACCGAGGCGATCGAGGCCAGGGCCTCGCCGCGGAAGCCGAGAGTGTTGACGTTTTCGAGGTCGGTCAGCGAGGCGATCTTCGAGGTCGCGTGACGCGCCAGCGCGAGCGGCAGCTCTTCCGGCGGAATGCCGCGGCCGTTGTCGGTGATGGCGATGCGCTTGACGCCGCCTTCCTCGAGGCGGATCGTGACCTGGGTGGCGCCGGCGTCGAGGGCGTTCTCCAGCAATTCCTTGACCACGGCCGAGGGCCGCTCGACGACCTCGCCGGCGGCGATCTGCGAGATGAGCTGGTCAGGGAGCTGCTGGATGGGGCGGTGGGTGGGGGCCGGGGCGTTCATTCACAAATTATAGCTCGCCGCCCCCAAGGCAAAGCATGGCTGTCCGATTTTTCCAAAATTCGGGGTCAGAGCACATTTTTCTGCAAGTTCGGGGTCAGAGCACATTTCGCCGGACGGCCGATCGAGCCGGTTCCAGTGGGCGCCACCGTCGTGCCTCGGAGGGGAAACGAGCGCTTTGTTTGCTTTTTAACTATTGCCCGAAAAAGTGCTCTGACCCCGAATTGCAAGGGTAATGTGCTCTGACCCCGAATTTTGACCCCGAATTTATTTTTGCTCGCGGACCGGGATTTGGGCGTTGCAGAGGTCCAGGTAGTTCGGCGAGTACTTGGTCCAGGGGCCGCCGCGGTTGCGTTGGGCTTCGAGGACGGCCTGGTAGGTGGGGCTGTCGGTACGCATGACTAACAGACGGCTGCGTTCGGCTTCGGGGACGTCGGCGGCGACTTTCACCGCGCCGATCGGCACCTGCTGCCCCGGCTGCTCGTAGAAGCCCATCGGCGCCGGGCCGCGCGGCAGGGTCGACAGCTGCGGCATGCCCGACACCACCCGGCCGACCACGGTGATGTTGCGGTCGAGCTGGCGCGGGGCCTGGCCGGTGACGACGTAGAGGCTGGTGCCGCCGCCGCTGTCGGACTCGTTGCCGCGGGCGACGCCGACCATGGCGTAGCAGTGGGCCAGCCAGGTGCGACCCGCCTTCGGATCGCGGCCGACCGGGAAGCCGCCCGAGTGGCCGATCTGGGGCGCGAAGCCGTCGATGTCGCGCATGCGGACGAAGTGACGGTCGTTTGCCAGCGGCACGGTGAATTCGGCCGGTAGGGTTTTCTGCGCGCTCTTTACCTTGCGCACCTGCTCATCGTCTTCGTGCGGATCGCCCCATTGCACGACGAAGTTGTCCTGCGAGCGGATGATGGCCAGGCCGTCGTAATAGTGTTCGCGCGCCAGCGCCTTGATGTTCCTGACGTGGTTGGGGGCGAAGTCCGGTGCCAGTTCGATCACCACGCGGCCTCCCGGCAGCTCCATATAGAGCGTGTTGTCGGGGTCGAGCGGACGCCAGTCGCCCGGCTTCGAGCCTTTCAGGACGTCGCCGACGCTGGGTTTGGGCGGTAATTCCTTCTCCGCCTTCTTGTCGGCGGCGCCTGCGCCCGTTGCCATCAGGGCGGCAATACCCAGCAGTACGGCGTGATGAAGCTTCCGGTAAGCCATTGTTCTCTCCTTGTCATTCTTATTCGAACGATTGTAATCCGGAAAGTACAAATTCTCCCATGATCTTGGCGCTGGGGCCATTTTTTGAAGACGGTCTGATGGTATGATTCGGCGCTACCATTTAGGATGATTATGGATCTGATGCAACTCTTCGGCATGCTCCTGCACGTCGATAAGACCTTGGGCACCCTGCTGGCCCAGTACGGTGTGTATGTCTATGCGGTCCTGTTCGCGATCGTATTCTGCGAGACCGGTCTCGTGGTGCTGTTCTTCTTCCCGGGCGACACCCTGCTGTTCATCGCCGGCGCCTTCTGCGCCACCGGCGAGATGAGTTATCCCTTATTGATGGCGCTGCTGATCATTGCCGCCGTGACCGGCAACACCCTGAACTATTACATCGGCGGGGCCATCGGCCACCGCGTCTTCACCCATGATTACCGCTGGCTGAACAAGGATGCGCTGCAGCGCACCCACGATTTCTTCGAAAAGCACGGCGGCAAGACCATCATCCTGGCGCGCTTCGTGCCGGTGGTGCGGACCTTCGCTCCCTTCGTGGCCGGCATTTCGGAGATGACGCATACGCGTTTCCAGATGTTCAACATTACCGGCGCCGTCCTGTGGGTGGCCGGTCTCGTGACCGCCGGTTACTTCTTCGGCAACATTCCCATCGTGCGCGACCACTTGACCGCCATCGTGCTGATCGGCGTCGGCGCCGCCGTGGTGCCGCTGGCCCTGGGCGGCATCTACAAGTTCGGGCGCCGCATGCTCAGCCGCTGAGCGTGCACCCCTTGTCATTCTTGCCAGCGCGCCGCTTCGACGGCGCGCTGTGTGTTTACGGCGCTCAAGTTTACCCTTGCCCGCGCCGATAAAGCATGGGACAGCAACACTACTGGAATCCCATGCGTAACCTGATCGCCCTGTTCGCTTGCAGCTGCGTCGTCCTGAGCGCAAGCGCGAACGATCCTGCCCCCGCCGCGGCAGCCAAACTGGCGGCCTCCGTGTCGAAACCGGCGTCGGCCTCCATGCCGACCAAGGAACAGATGGCCAAGGACGCGGCCAAGGAACCTGTGCCGGGCAAGAAAGAGACCCCGGCCAAGAAGGCGGCAGCAGCCCCACAGGATGAAGAAGCGGCCGAAGTCGCCCTCTCGGCCAAGATTGCCGAGCGCCTGGCCGAGCTGCGCGAACGCCAGCAGGCCCGCGCCAGCGCGGCCGCACGCGTAAAGAAGGCCGCCGACGCCAGGCGCCGCGAGGAAGAAAAGGCCGCCGCCGCGGCTGCGATCCTGGCCGCCGCGCCCAAGCACGGTACCGTCTGGTCCTACGAGGGCGAACTCGGCCCGGCCAATTGGTCCAGGATCAATGTCGACTGGGCGAAGTGCGGTACCGGCAACCGCCAGTCGCCGATCGACCTGCGCGACGGCATCAAGGTCAATCTCGAGCAGATCGGTTTCGACTACCACCCGTCATCGTTCAACGAGGTGAACAACGGCCACACCGTCCAGGTGACGGTCGGCGGCGGCAATTTCATCACGGTCGGCAACCAGACCTACGAACTGCAGCAGTTCCACTTCCACCGTCCGTCGGAAGAGCGCATCAACGGCAAGGGCACGGAAATGGTCATGCACCTGGTACACAAGAGCTATGACGGCAAGATCGCGATCATCGCCGTGCTGCTCGAACGCGGCCAGCCGCACAGCCTGATGCAGACCATCTGGGACAACCTGCCGCTCGAGAAGAACGAAGTCGTCTCGCCCTCGATCGTGATCGACCCGAAGGATGCGCTGCCCGAGAAGCGCGAATACTTCACCTACATGGGTTCGCTCACCGAGCCGCCCTGCACCGAAGGCGTGCTGTGGCTGGTGTTCAAGCAGCCGCGCCAGGCTTCGCCGGCCCAGATGGCGCTGTTCTCGCGCCTGTATCCGCTGAATGCACGTCCGGTGCAGTCGACCTCGGGCCGGATGATCAAGGAATCCAACTAAGCTCGTCATGATGATCCTCACTGCCCGCATCCTGGCGGCGGCGCTGTGCGCCTGCGCCGCCATTCCCGCCTTTTCCCAGACCCCGGCCGCGCCGACCCGCGTGCCTGCCGAGATGGCCGCCTTCTTCGGCGGCGAATGGAGCGGCAAGGGCGCCTTCGCCTCCGGCCGCCCGATCGAGGCCGAGGTCAGCTTCACGCCCGAACTGGACGGCCAGTGGCTGCAGTACCGCCACACCGACCGCGCGCCGAACAGCTACAAGGCGCTCGGCCTGTGGGGGATCGAGAGCGCTTCGCGCAAACTGGTCATGTCCGTCGCCGACAACGGCGGTGGTGCGCGCACTTTCGCCAGCGAGGGCTGGCAGGACGGCAAGGTGGTGTTCGTCCGCACGATATCGAGCGAGCCGCTGCGCGAGGAGCGCTTCGTGTTCGAGCGCAAATCGAACGACAGCTTCCACATGGCCTATGAAGTCCACGCCGGCGACAAGCCGTGGCGGATGATCGACCAGCTGACGTTCGAACGCGTCAGGAAGTAGCCGGCCCCACCCGGTAGTCGCCCTTCCAGCTGCCGCCCGGTTCCAGGATCTGCGGCTGGAGCAGGGCCGGTTCGATGCAGACGAAGCGCCGGTACTCCTCGTCTTCGAGGTCGGACAGCGCAGCGGCGTCGGCCGCGCCCGGATTCCACACCACCGCATCGGTGAAGCCGCTCTGCTGCAGCAGCAGCTTGTCGGCGCCGTTGTCGAAGGTGATCGCCCCGGCGATGCGCTCGAACACCTGGTCCAGCTTGTCGGTCAGGGCCAGGGTCTCGGGCTGCACGCCGTCGATGCGCACGGCTTCGACGTCCTCGACCAGGTGGTAGGTATGCAGGGCGCTGGAGAAGGAGAAGGGATGGGTGCCGGTGTTGCGCACTTCGAGCGTCATCGCCAGGTTGGCGCCTTGCACGCGCACCCGCAGCGCCAGTTCGAAGGCATAGGCCCAGGCGCTCGAGGCTTGCGGCGACAGTTCGTCCTGGTTCAGGCCCAGCAGGGCGAAGGCGGCGCCGTCCTGGTCGCCGCTGTCGAGCACGCGCCAGGTGCTGACGCGGGCGAAGCCGTGGCGCATGCCTTCGCCGCGTTCCGCGAATTGCGGAAAGATCACCGGCACGCCGCCGCGGATGGCGCGGCTGCCGTCGAGCGCGGACAGGCTGCTCATGAACATGCGCTCCTGGGGCGCGGCGCCGGCGCCGAGGGCCGGTTTCCAGGACACCAGGTGGGCGCCGTACAGGGTGATGGTGGCTTCGGCGCCGTCCGGCGCGCGCAGCAGCAGGGCGGGCAGTTGCCCGAATTGAGTAGTAGTAACGCTCACGTCAAAACCCTCCAGGCTGAGATCAAGTCATTCGGCTCTTCGCCAGCGGCGGATTGTACGCGAAGTAGCGCTTGATGCCTTTCGTGATCGCGTCGGCGAGCTGGTTCTGGTAGGCGTCGTCCTTGAGCCGCGCTTCTTCTTCCGGGTTCGAGATGAAGGCGGTTTCGACCAGGATCGACGGGATGTCCGGGGCCTTGAGCACGGCGAAACCGGCCTGTTCGACCGAGCCCTTGTGCAGGCGGTTGATGCCGCCGATCTCGCTCAGCACGGCCTTGCCGAGCTTCATGCTGTCGTTGATCTGGGCCGTGGTCGACAGGTCGAACAGCACGCTGGCGAGCTGCTTGTCGTGGGTGCCGAGGTTCACGCCGCCGATCAGGTCGGCCTTGTTCTGGTCGTTCGCCAGCCAGCGCGCCGCGCTCGAAGTCGCGCCTTTTTCCGACAGCACGAAGACCGAGGAGCCGCGCGCGGACGGCTGGATGAAGGCGTCCGCGTGGATCGAGACAAACAGGTCGGCCTGCACTTTCCTCGCCTTTTCCACGCGCTGGCCCAGCGGCACGAAGAAGTCGGCGTCGCGGGTCAGCATCACGCGCGTGTTCGGCAGCTCTTCCAGCTTGCCCTTCAGGCGCTTGGCGATCGCCAGCACGATGTCCTTCTCGTGCACGCCGGTGGCGCCGGTGGCGCCCGGATCCTCGCCGCCATGGCCGGGGTCGAGGGCGATGGTCACCATGCGCATCACCTTGCCGGCGGGCGCGTTCTTGCCCTGGGCCGGCGGCTGCGGCTGGGCTTGCGGCGCGGTCGGCTGCGGCTGGGCCGGGGTGCTGCCGGCGCGGGCGGCGTCGGCTTCCAGCTTGGCGATGGCGTCGGGGCCGGCCTGGCCGACCGTCGGCGCGCCCGGCTGCGGGGCCGGCGCCGGCGTCGCCGCCGGCACTTCGGTGGCGCGCGCGCCGCCCTCGGACCAGTTTTCTTTCGCGATCATGGCCGCCAGCGGATCCACCGGCCGCACCGGATACAGGTCGAAGACCAGGCGATGACGGTAGCCGGCCACCGGGGCCAGGGTGAACACCTGGGGCTTGACCTCTTCCTTGAGATCGAACACCAGGCGCACCACGTTCGGGCGGTTCTGGGCCACCCGCACCTGCTTGATGTAGGGGTCGTTCGATTCGATCTTGGCGACCAGGCTTTTCAGCGTCTCGTTGAGCGCCAGGCCGTCGATGTCGACCACCAGGCGCGGCGGATTGGCCAGCATGAAGTGGGAGGCATTCAGCTCGCCGTCGTTTTCCAGCGTGACGCGGGTGTACTCGTCCGCCGGCCAGACGCGCACGGCCATGATCTGCGCGGCCGATGCGGTCAGCGGAGCGAAGACGGACAGGAGCAGCGTGCCGCCGGCCTTCAGCACTGTGCGGCGCTTCGGAGAACCCGGGATCAGGGAGTCGGGGGGTAGTGCAGGCGTTCGAGGCATAGCAGGCCCAATTCAGACAACGCCTGCAATTCTACAGCACGGCCGTGGCCGCTGACCGTAAGCAACACCCGGACGTCGGGCGGGGGCAACACCGGTTCGCCTTTTTCCGGCCATTCGACGACGCAGATATTCTGGCCGTCGAAGTCTTCGCGGAAGCCGGCATCGAGGAATTCCTCCGGGCTCGACATGCGGTACAGGTCGTAGTGGATCAGGTTGACGGCCTGGCCGTCGAGCGCGATCCGGTAGGGTTCGGACAGCGTATAGGTCGGGCTCTTGACGGCCCCCTTGTGGCCGGCCGCGTGCAGCAGGGCGCGCGTGAGGGCCGTCTTGCCGGCGCCGAGGTCGCCGTGCAAATAGATCACGAGGCCGGGGCGCAGCGCGCGCGCGAGGGCGCCGCCCAGGGCCTGGGTGGCGGCTTCGTCCGGAAGATAAGCGTTGAATGAATGCTGCATCGAATAGAATATCGGGTTTGTCGTGCCAACCAGCCAGTGTCCGTCCCGCCATGTCCTCATCCCAGCCTGACCTGAACGAAGTCGCGCGCGCCATCAAGGCGTGGGGCGCGGAACTGGGCTTTGCCGAGGTGCGCATTGCGGACGTCGACCTGGCGCGCCACGAGGCGGGGCTGCAAGCCTGGCTGGACGCCGGCCACCATGGCGAGATGGATTATATGGCAAGCCACGGCATGAAGCGCGCCCGGCCGGCGGAACTGGTGCCGGGCACGGTGCGCGCGATCGTCGCCCGCATGGACTATTTGCCGAGCTCAGGTGGCAACAGCACCGATGCCGACTGGCGCGCCCGGGAACGCCTGCGCCAGCAGGATCCGGGCGCCGCCGTGGTCTCCGTCTACGCCCGCGGACGCGACTACCACAAGGTGCTGCGCAACCGCCTGCAGCAATTGGCCGAACGCGTGCGCGGCCTGGCCGGCGAGTACGGCTTTCGCGTGTTCACGGATTCGGCGCCGGTGATGGAATTGCCGCTGGCGGAAAAGGCGGGCCTGGGCTGGCGCGGCAAGCACACGCTGCTGCTGTCGAGGGAGGCCGGTTCGACCTTCTTCATCGGCGAAATTCTGGTCGACCTGCCGCTGCCGGTCGATGCGGCCACCGGCGCCCATTGCGGCCAATGCGAAGCCTGCATCGGCGCCTGTCCGACCGGCGCGATCCTGGGGCCGGGCCGGCTCGATGCGCGGCGCTGCATCTCCTACCTGACGATCGAGCTGAAGGGCAGCATTCCGGAAGACCTGCGGCCCTTGATCGGCAACCGCATCTACGGCTGCGACGATTGCCAGCTGGTCTGCCCGTGGAACAAGTTCGCGCGGCGCGCCGTGCTGCCGGATTTCGACGAGCGCAACGGCCTGGGCGCGGCCGGGCTGGTGGAATTATTCGGGTGGGAAGAAGAGGAGTTCAACCGCCGCATGGAGGGCAGCCCGATCCGCCGGATCGGGCATGAGCGCTGGCTGCGCAACCTGGCGGTGGGCCTGGGGAACGCTGCCGCTGCCGCCGGCGCCAGGGGCGATCCGCGCATCGTGGCCGCGTTGCGGGCCAGGCTGGAGCATCCTTCGCTACTGGTGCGCGAGCATGTCGCCTGGGCACTCGAGCGGCACGCGGACTGAGTCTGTTTACATCTCGATGCGCTTCATGCGCAGTGCCGACCAGTCGCCGTCGATCGAGATCATCGCCACGCCTGTGATACCGTTTTCCTTCGCATAAGCATTGATTGAGTCGCGATTGATATCAGTGGCCTTCGACGCGGTCTGCTTCAGATAGGCCACCCACAGCGATCCCTTCTCGCCCATGCGTTCCTTCGCGGCGGGGAAGTATTGTTCGAGTTCCTTGCGGTTCATCGCGAACAGCAACACCACATCCACCTTGTCCTGGTCGTTCTTGATCAGGTCGGGCGGCATCTGCGACACCATGCCGGGATGGACGCTGCCGTTCAGGATCAGCATCGATTTCGCGTTCCTCAAGAACATCTTGTCTGCAATTGTTTTTTCGCTCATCTGCGTTCCCTAAGAAATTATTCACATGGTTAGTTTGACCATGGCGTGTTCAGCTTGATTTTACAAGCGAACCCTTGAAACACAGCGGACAAAACCTGCCGTGCGCGGGGTTTGCGAAGCAAAAAGCAGCGCCGCCAGTCCGCACATTGAAGCGAGGAAGGGGTGCTGCCGAGGGGTAAAAATCAGGAGATCGAGAGACGGCCGCGCGGGGGCGGCACAGGCTGAAACTAGGGGTGAAGTGGGCTGTTCGCAAGACCCTTGGTACAAATATTTTTTCCTACTTCAACAGGCCAGCCAGCTCGACCGCCGTCTTGACCTGCATCTTGTCGAAGATGTGGGCGCGGTGCACTTCCACCGTGCGCATGCTGATGCCGAGCTTGTCGGCCACGACCTTGTTCATGTTCCCGGCCAGGATCAGGTCGAGCACTTCGCGTTCGCGCGCCGACAGCGTGGCCAGGCGTTCGCGCACCGCGCTGGAGGCGGCGGCCTGGCGCGACTTGGCCAGGGCTTCGTCGACGCGGTCCATCAGCTGGTTGTCGTTGAAGGGTTTTTCGAAGAAGTCGAAGGCGCCGCGCTTGAGCGAATCGACCGCCATCGGCACGTCCCCGTGGCCGGTCAGGAAGATCACCGGCAGGCGCGCCAGCAGGCCGCGCGCGACCAGCTGGTCGAACACGGCGATGCCGTTCATGCCCGGCATGCGCACGTCCAGCAGCACGCATTCGCCATCGCCGGCGGTCCCGGTGCCGGCATCAGGACCGGACCCGGCATCGAGGGCGTCGAGAAAGGCCTGGCCGCCGGCATAGCCGCGCGCGGCCAGCCCGCGCGATTGCGCCAGCCATTCGAGGGCGTCGCGGATGACGTCTTCGTCGTCGACGATGTGCAGCATGGGGTCTCCTTCCTAAGTCCTGCTCTTCAGGTGGGCATTGTAGCCTGCGCCTGCTGCAAGGTGAATGTGAACACGGTGCCGCCGCCGGGATTGTCGGCGTGGGTGAGGGTGCCGCCGTGGAATTCGATCGCCGTGCGGCAGATCGACAGGCCCATGCCCATGCCCTCGGCCTTGGTCGAGAAGAAGGGCGAGAACAGGCGCTCGGCCACCTCGGGCGGGATGCCGTGGCCGTTGTCGATCACCGACACCGCCACCCGGCCCTGGTCGTCCGCGTCGATGCGCGCGGCCTCGATGCGCAGCACGCGGCGCTCGCGGTCGATGTCCTGCATCGACTCGATCGCGTTGCGGGTCAGGTTCAGCAGCACCTGCTCGAGCAGCACGCGGTCCGCCAGCACCGGCGGCAGGTCGGGCGGCACCTCGACCTGCAGGGTCACGTAGCTCTGGCGCGCCTGCAGCTCGACCAGGGCGCGGATGCCGTCGATCACCTGCGGCACCATCACGCTCTCGCGGCGCGGCTCGCGCTTCTTCACGAATTCGTGCACGCTGCGGATGATCTGGCCGGCGCGGCGCGCCTGGGTATTCGCCTGTTCCAGCGCGCGTTTCAGCATGCCGGCGTCCAGCGGGGCCGCGTGGTCGCTGGCGCGTCCCAGCACGTTGAGCGCGCCCGCGGTGTAGCTGGAGATCGCCGCCAGCGGCTGGTTCAGCTCGTGCGCCAGCATCGACGAGATCTCGCCCATGGTCGCCAGGCGCGCGCTGGTCTCCAGCTTTTCCTGCTGCTGGCGGGCCAGCTCCTCGGCGCGCTTGCGGTCGGTGATGTCGAGGATGGAGCTCATCCAGCCCGTGTGGCGCCCGGTGCTGTCGACCAGCGGCGCCTCGAATACCAGCACCGGAACGCGGGTGCCGTCGGGGCGCAGGAACACGGTCTCGAACTGCGGCGTGGCCTGGCCGGCCAGGATCTTGCGGAAGCGCTCCTCGTACTCGTCGGTTTCCTCCGGCGCCCAGTAGGGCATGGGCGGGGTCCTGCCGAGCAGTTCGCCGGCTGGCCGGCCGACGATGCGGCAGAAGGCCGGATTGACGTAGGTGACGCGGCCTTCCAGGTCGCGCGCGCGCAGGCCGGTCAGCAGCGAGTTTTCCATCGCCGTGCGGAAGGCCATCTGCTGGCGCAGCGCGTTCTCGGCGGCGATGGTGCGCGCGATGTGGCGCCACAGCGCGGCCAGCGACAGCACCAGGCCCAGCGCCAGCAGGATCACCGAGCCGACCAGCAGGTTGGGCAGCAGCTTGGGCGCGCCCTTCACGCTGTCGGTGGCCAGCACGATCTGGCCGCCGGGCAGGTCGAGCGCGCGCTTGTGGGTGTAGACGCCGCGCCCGGGGCCGCCGGCCGCGCGGCGGGCCACCACGTGGTCGTCGCGGTCGAGCAGGGACAGCGAGTTGTCCTGGGCGAACCACCAGGGCACGTTTTCGTCCAGCAGGGTCTGCAGGTCGTAGGTGGCGACCAGGCTGCCGACGAACCTGCCGTCGTCGTAGAGCGGCAGGTGGTAGTCGATCAGGCCGGCATCCGGCCCATACTTGGCCGCACCGAGGCTATAAGGGTCGGAATAGCGGCCGTTGTGGGTCTTGCGCGCCATCTCCTGGGCATCGCGCGAGGAGGCGGTCAGCGCGCCGTGGGCCAGCTCGGCGCCCTGCGCCACGAGCTGCCGGCCATGGGCGTCGAGCCAGGCCACGCGCCGCAGTTCGTGGCCGTTCTTGAACATCTGCGCCATGCGCGCCTCGACCACGTCGTGCGCGGGCGGGTTGTCGGCGGCCAGGTCGGCGCCGAGGGTCGCCAGCACCTCTTCGCTGCGCGCCAGTTCGAAGCGCAGGGTCTGCTCGACCCAGAGGGTGTCGGCGATCAGCTGTTCCTGGCGCTCATTGCTCTCCATCTGGCGCGCCTGCCAGGGCAGCCACAGCAGGACCAGCAGGAAGAGCAGCACCAGCAGCACCGGCACCAGCCAGCGCCAGGGGCCGTCCGGCACCGGACGAGGCATCGAAAAAGGATTTTTCATGCGATAACGTGATACTTTTATTGCTGAGCGAACAATTGTGGTTTTCCACAATAGCCTGGATTTATAAAGCTCAGCAGACTCGTGATAAATACAAAAAATACAAACCTGTTCTTACCGGAGAGGAGACTCATGAAGATCAAATCCGTCGTGGCAGCACTTGCCCTGGCCGCCGGCGCCGGCTTCGCGTTCAGCGCAGCGGCCCAGACCCCCATCGTCATCAAGTTCAGCCACGTGGTGGCGACCGACACGCCGAAAGGCCGCGCCGCCGAGCGCTTCAAGGAACTGGCCGAGAAGATGACCAATCACCGGGTCAAGGTCGAAGTCTACCCGAACAGCCAGCTGTACAAGGACAAGGAAGAACTCGAAGCCCTGCAGCTGGGCGCGGTCCAGATGCTGGCGCCTTCGCTGGCCAAGTTCGGTCCGCTGGGCGTGAAGGAATTCGAAGTCTTCGACCTGCCTTACATCTTCCCGAGCAAGGCCGCGCTGTACACCGTGACCGAAGGCCCGATCGGCAAGGGCCTGCTGCAGAAGCTGGAGCCGAAGGGCATCACCGGCCTGGCCTACTGGGACAACGGCTTCAAGGTCATGTCGGCCAACAAGCCGCTGCACATGCCGGCCGATTTCCGCGGCCTGAAGATGCGCATCCAGAGCTCGAAGGTGCTGGACGCGCAGATGCGCGCGCTGGGCGCCAACCCGCAGGCGCTGGCCTTCTCGGAAGTCTATCAGGCGCTGCAGACCGGCGTGGTGGACGGCACCGAGAACCCGCCGTCGAACATGTACACCCAGAAGATGCATGAGGTGCAGAAGCACGTGACGGTTTCGAACCACGGCTACCTGGGCTATGCGGTCATCGTCAACAAGAAGTTCTGGGACGGCCTGCCGGCCGACATCCGCACCCAGCTGCAGCAGGCCATGAACGACGCCACCAAGTACGAAAAGGCGATCGCCCAGCAGGACAACGACCAGGCCCTGGAAGCCATCCGCAAGGCCGGCAAGACCACCATCTACAACCTGAACCCGCAAGAGCAGGCGGCATGGCGCAAGGCCCTGCTGCCGGTGCAGAAGCAGATGGAAAGCCGCGTCGGCGCCGACCTGATCAATTCGATCAACAAGGCGACTGCTTCGGTGCAGTAATCGCACCGGTACGTATTCGTTAGCTCGCATACGTCGTCCCCGCGAAGGCGGGGATCCAAGTTCGATGCGCCGTCGAGGCGCATGCAGAACCTGGGGGAAATAGTGCCAGTGGCACTATTTCCGCCTGCGCGGGAACGACGATTAAAGCCGCCTGCCTCACCGGCAGCCCGGCTCCTCTCCGAGATCACCATGAAAATCCTCGATCGCCTCGAAGAGTGGATCATCGCCAGCCTGATGGCCGGCGCCACCTTCATCATCTTCATCGCGGTGCTGCACCGCTACCTGTCCGGCCTGCCCCTTGGCGGGATGCAGGACTGGCTCATTTCCCTGAATACCAGCTGGGCCCAGGAGCTCAGCACCATCATGTTCGTGTGGATGGCCAAGTTCGGCGCCGCGTATGGCGTGCGGACCGGCATCCACGTCGGCGTCGACGTGCTGGTCAACCGGCTGTCCGAGCGCTGGCGCAACAAGCTGATCGTGCTGGCGCTGCTGGCCGGCGCCTTGTTCACCGGCATCATCGGCACCCTCGGCGCCAGCTTCGTCTACCGCATGGCCGGCACCGCGCAGACCTCGCCCGACATGGAAATCCCGATGTGGATCGTGTACCTGGCGCTGCCGCTCGGTTCCTGGCTGATGTGCTTCCGCTTCCTGCAGGTGACCTGGCATTTCATCCGCAATGGCGAACTGCCGAAGCATGACCATGCCTACGTCGAAGGCCTGGACGACGAAATCGAAGAAGCAAGGAAATCCTCATGAACGCCGCCATTATCTTTGTCCTGCTGATCCTGCTGATGCTGACCGGCATGCCGGTCTCGATCGCGCTCGGCCTCACGGTGCTGACCTTCCTGTTCACCATGACGCACGTGCCGATCGAATCGGTGGCGATGAAGCTCTTCACCGGTATCGACAACTTCGAGATCATGGCCATCCCGCTCTTCATCCTGGCGGGTAACTTCCTCACCCACGGCGGGGTCGCGCGGCGCATGATCAACTTCGCCACCTCGATGGTCGGCCACTTCCACGGCGGCCTGGCACTGGCCGGCGTGTTCGCCTGCGCCCTGTTCGCGGCGGTGTCCGGCTCCAGCCCGGCGACCGTGGTGGCGATCGGCTCGATCATCCTGCCGGCCATGGTCAAGCAGGGCTATCCGAAGCGCTTCGGCGCCGGCGTGATCACGACCTCGGGCGCGCTCGGCATCCTGATCCCGCCGTCGATCGTGATGGTGATGTACTCGGTCACCACCAATACCTCGGTCGGCCAGCTGTTCATGGCCGGCGTGGTCCCGGGTCTGCTGCTGGCCTTCCTGCTCGGCCTGACGACCTGGTTCCTGGCGAAGAAGCACGACTATCCGCGCATGCCGCGCGCCACCTGGAGCGAGCGCTGGACCGCGTTCCGCCGCAGCGCCTGGGGCCTGTTCCTGATCGTGATCGTGATGGGCGGCATCTACACCGGCGTGTTCACGCCGACCGAGGCGGCCGGCATCGCGGCGGTGTACGCCTTCGTGATCGCGGTGTTCGTCTACAAGGACTTGAGGCTGAAGCAGGTCGGCAAGGTGCTGCTGGATTCGGCGGCGATGTCGGCGATGCTCCTGTACATCATCACCAACGCCGTGCTGTTCTCCTTCCTGATGACCAGCGAGAACGTGCCGCAGGCGATGGCCGGCTGGCTCACCGGCCAGGGCCTGGGTCCGATCGGCTTCCTGATCGTGGTGAACCTGCTGCTGCTGCTGGCTGGTAACGTGATGGAACCGTCGTCGATCGTGCTGATCATGGCGCCGATCCTGTTCCCGGTCGCGACCCAGCTGGGCATCGATCCGGTCCACTTCGGCATCATCATCGTGGTCAACATGGAAGTCGGCATGTGCCACCCGCCGGTGGGCCTGAACCTGTATGTGGCGTCCGGCATCACGAAGATGGGCATTTCCGAGCTGACGGTGGCCGTGATGCCCTGGCTGCTGACGATGATTGGTTTCCTGCTGTTAATAACCTATGTCCCGGCCATTTCCTTATGGCTTCCGAGAATGGTTTATGGCTGACATATATTTCGTGAATGTATATAAAAAACTACGCTATTCTTATTCGAATGCGTTATGATGGCGCAGCTTTGGCACCACCATGGTGCGTTCGAAAGCCCGGATACGAATTTTGGGGAGAAGCAAAAAAGCGGTAATCCAGCATTGGGATACCGGAGAAATGATGAGGAGACGCACGTTTTATAGATGCCGCCGGCAATGACCGAGTGGCCGCAAACGTGACCCATACTGAAAACGCACCTCACGAGGGTGCGTTTTTTTTTGCTACACTTAATCGATGAACACACAACTGGGCAGCGAGCTTTTCAGCGCCATCGTCGCGGCGCCGTTCGGGGCGATGGGTATCC
The DNA here is from genome assembly GCF_056399645.1 of Massilia sp. 01N417. Lineage (NCBI taxonomy): Bacteria > Pseudomonadati > Pseudomonadota > Betaproteobacteria > Burkholderiales > Oxalobacteraceae > Massilia > Massilia sp. 01N417. The sequence continues at coordinate 18,557 of NZ_JBFTRS010000033.1, forward strand.
GTACGGAAGACCGACGCGTGCGCGAGCTGGTCTACCTGCCGCCGCATTACGAAGAAAAAGCGCCGCAGGATGAGGTGGCCGAACAGGCCGCCGGGCAGGTCCTGCGCTATTTCGCCGACGCCGACTTCCGTTTCGACTTGCCGCTGGTCGATGCCGGCAGCGAATTCCAGCGCCGCGTCTGGGAATCCATCTGCGCGATCCCGCGCGGCAGCGTGCGTACCTACGGCCAGGTCGCCAAGCTGCTGGAATCGCATCCGCGCGCGGTGGGCCAGGCTTGCGGCGCCAACTGGTTCCCGCTGGTGATCCCCTGCCACCGCGTCACCGCGGCCGGCGGCCTGGGCGGCTTTGCCAGCAGCGACGACGAACACGGCTTCACGCTCACGGTCAAGCGCTGGCTGCTGCGCCACGAAGGTGCGCTCCCCACCGACGTCCCATGGCAGCAGCAATCAATCTTTCCCTGATCGACGGCTTCTGCGACGCCCTCTGGCTCGAGCACGGACTGGCCAGGAATTCGCTGGATGCCTACCGGCGCGACCTGCGCCTGTTCGCCGGCTGGCTCGAGGCCAAGCGTCCGGAGCGCAGCGACCTGCACGCGGTGCAGGCGCAGGACGTCGCCGCCTACTTTGCCGAGCGCCACGAGGACACCAAGCCCAGCTCGGCCAACCGGCGGCTGTCGGTACTGAAGCGTTTCTACCAGATGGCGCTGCGCGAGCGCCGCATCGATCACGACCCCTGCCTGAACATGGCGTCGGCCAGGCAGCCGACCCGTTTCGTGCACACCCTCACCGAAGCCCAGGTCGAGGCCCTCTTGAGCGCGCCGGACGTCTCGACCCCGCTGGGGCTGCGCGAGCGCACCATGCTCGAGCTGATGTATGCGAGCGGCCTGCGGGTATCGGAACTGGTGACCCTGAAAGTGGTCGAGCTGAGCCTGAACGACGGCGTGCTGCGCATCACGGGTAAAGGCAGCAAGACCCGGCTGGTGCCCTTTGGCGAGCAGGCGCGCCACTGGCTGGAGCGCTACATGAAGGAGGCGCGCGGCGTGATCTTGAACGGGCAGATGGACGACGCCCTGTTCGTCACCGGCCGCGGCGGACCGATGACGCGCCAGATGTTCTGGATCGTCATCAAGAAACATGCGGCCAGGGCCGGCATCACCGCGCCGCTGTCGCCGCACACGCTGCGCCACGCCTTCGCCACCCACCTCTTGAACCACGGCGCCGACCTGCGCGTGGTGCAACTACTCCTGGGACATTCGGACATTTCGACCACTCAGATCTACACCCATGTGGCGCGCGAGCGTTTGAAGCACCTGCACGCCCAGCACCACCCGCGTGGTTAATTCTCAAGACCTGGCGGGGCCGGTGAGTCATAATGGTCTAGTAATACCCTTCCCACACGCACGAGGACACCATGGCCAAGACGAATTTCCAGTACGAAAAACGGCAACGTGAGTTGGAGAAAAAGAAGAAGGCTGAGGAAAAGGCCAAGCGCAAGCTGGAGGCCAAGCAGCACAAGGGGGAGGAGGGTAGCGCTTCTCCCGACGAGGATGCGGCGGAACTGGCTGAGCCGGAGCGGGACTCGGCTTAGTTGGCGCATGAACGTCGTCCCCGCGAAGGCGGGGACCCAAGCTTGTTGGCAGATCGCCGAACCTGGCGGAATTAGTGCCAGTGGCACTAATTCCGTCTACGCGGGAATGACGTGCAAACTTACGTGCTCAGATCGCCTGCCCCTCGGCCGGACCAGCCTCCGCCTCGAGCTCATGCCCCTTCTGGAACCACCGCTTGGCCCGCTTGCCAAAGCTGTCCAGGTAGGTGTACGCCACCGGCACCACCACCAGGGTCAGCAGGGTCGAGGTGATCACGCCGCCGATCACCGCGCGGCCCATCGGTGCCTGGTTTTCCGCGCCTTCGCCCAGGCCGATCGCCATCGGCAGCATGCCGAAGATCATCGCCAGGGTCGTCATCAGGATCGGGCGCAGGCGCACCTGGCCGGCTTCCATCAGCGCCTCGAACTGTGACTTGCCTTCCCGCTGGCCCTGGTTGGCGAAGTCCACCAGCAGGATCGCGTTCTTGGTCACCAGGCCCATCAGCATCACGACGCCGATCACCGAGAAGATGTTCAGGGTGCTCTTCGTGACCAGCAGGGCCAGCAGCACGCCGATCAGCGACAGCGGCAGCGACATCATGATCGCGATCGGCTGCAGGAAGCTGCCGAACTGCGAGGCCAGCACCAGGTAGATGAAGATGATCGCGATGCCCAGGGCGATGGCGAAGCCGCCCATGGTCTCGTCCATCTGCTGCGACTGGCCGCCGACGTCGAAGCGCACGCCTTCCGGCAGGTCGATGGATTTCATGGCCGCGTTCACTTCCTTCATCACGTCGCCCAGCGGACGGTTCTCGAGGCCGGCATTGATCGCCACGCGGCGTTCCAGCGCCTGGCGCTTGAGCACCTGCGGGCTGGTCGACGGCACGAACTCGACCACCTGGCGCAGCGGCACCATGATCGGGTTGCCGGCCGCATCCAGCTTGCTCGAGGCCACCGACAGGTCGGCCAGGTCGGCCACCTTCTGGCGGCCCGACTTCGGCAGCTGCACGTTGACTTCGTAGTTCTGGCCGTCCGGCGCCAGCCAGCGGTTGGTCTGGTCGCCGCCGACGAAGGGACGCAGGGCGGCGCCGATCTGCTGCACCGACAGGCCGAGGTCGGTCGCCAGTTCCTGGTTGATCTTCACGATGGTGGCCGGGTTCGCGCCTTCCTGGCTGTACTGGATGTCGGCCACGCCCTTGATCTTCTTCATCTTGTCCATCAGGACGTGGGCGACCTTGTCGAGGTTCGCCTCGTTGCTGCCGAGGATGGCGATGAAGATCGGGCGATTACCGACGGTCATCTCGATGCCGGCGATGCTGGACAGGCGGTCGCGGATCACCTTTTCCATCTCCTGCTGCGAGCGGCGGTGGGTCTTGCGGACGTCGGTCAGCTTCAGGTTGATCGCCGAGGTATGGCGGCCGTCCCAGGCGCCGACCACGGTCTGCATGTTCTCGATTTCCTTGAACTCGCCCAGCGCGGCCTCGATCTGGCGCACCTTGGCGTCGTTGTAGTCGAGGCTGGAGCCGACCGGCACCTTGAAGTTCAGCTGGATGTAGCCGTTGTCGACCTGGGGCACGAATTCGCCGCCGATCATCGGCACCAGCAGCAGGCTGCCGGCGAACACCGCGAAGGCGAAGGCCAGGGTCGACTTGCGCCAGGCCAGCGAGAAGCCCAGCACCTTCGCATACCAGCCGTGCACGTGCTCGATGCCGACGTCGATGCGCGCCATCAGGCGGCCCAGCCAGGGCAGGTACTTGAAGCGGCCCTTGACCGGATCCGGCCACACCGAGGACAGCATCGGGTCCAGCGTGAAGCTGACGAACAGCGACACCAGCACCGCCACCGCCACCGTGATCCCGAACTGCAGGAAAAAGCGGCCGATGATGCCCTGCATGAAGGCGATCGGCACGAACACGGCGACGATCGCGAAGGTCGTGGCCATCACCGCCAGGCCGATCTCGTTGGTACCGTCTTCGGCGGCCCTGGCGTGGCTCTTGCCCATGCCGAGGTGGCGCACGATGTTCTCGCGCACCACGATGGCGTCGTCGATCAGCAGGCCGATCGACAGCGACAGCGCCATCAGGGTCAGGAAGTTCAGCGTGAAGCCGAAGTACTTCATCGCGATGAAGCTGGCCAGCACCGAGATCGGCAGGGTCAGGCCGGTGATGACGGTGCTGCGCCAGGAGTGCAGGAAGAAGAACACGATCACCATGGTCAGGACCGCGCCTTCGACGATGGTTTCCTTGACGTTGTCGACCTGGTGCTGGACCCTGCTCGATACGTCGTCGAGGATGCGGAACTCGACGTCCTTGGGCAGGGTCTGTTTCATGGCCTCGATCGCCTTCTTGACGTTGACGCCGACGTCGACCGTGTTCGCATCCTGGACCTTGGCGATTTCCAGCGACAGGGCGCGCTGGCCGTCCACCCGCGACAGCGATTGCTCCTCGGCGGCGCCGTCGCTGATCTCGGCCACCTGGTGCAGGTAGATCGGACCGTTGGCGCGCTTGGCGACGATGATGCGGCGGAAGTCGGCCGCTTCCTTCATCTTGCCCTCGATGCGCACCAGGTTCTCGCGCTCGCCGTGGCTGATGCGGCCGGCCGGCAGGTTGGCGTTGGTGGCGGTGATCGCGGCCATGACTTCGTCGATGCCGACGTTCAGGCTGCGCAGCTGGTCGGGACGGATGTCGACCAGCACCTGGCGGTTCTGCTTGCCGTTGATGCGCACCTGGCCGACCCCGGCCACCGCCTGGATGCGTTTGACGATCACCTGGTCGGCCAGCATCGACAGGTCGCGCAGGCTGCGCTCATGCGACAGCAGCGCCACCTGCAGCACCGGCTGCGCGTTCTCGCCCTCCTGGCGGTAGACCACGGGTTCCTTGACCTCGCGCGGGAAGCCGCCGCGCACGGTACTGATGCGGTCGCGCAGGTCCTGCACGGCGCGGTCCATGTCGACGCTCAGCTGGAATTCGACGCCGACGCCGGAACGGCCCTCCCAGGAATTGCTGCGGATGGTCTTGATGCCGCCGACGGTGTTGGCCGCTTCCTCGATCGGGCGGGTGACGTCGTTCTCGACCTGCTCGGGCGAGGCGCCCGGGTACTGGGTCTCGATCCAGACGCCCGGGATCTCGATGTTCGGCATGCTTTCCACACCCAGGCCGCGGTAGGAGAACAGGCCGAGCACCATCAGGCCGACCATCACCATGGTCGCGAAGACGGGATGCTTGATGCTGATACGGGTGATCCACATGGTTCAGCCTTTCTTCGCCGGGGTGGCCGGTGCTTCCGGCAGCTTGACCTTGTCGCCCGGCTTGAGGCCGTCCAGCTTCACCGCCAGCACCAGCGCGCCGGGATCGATGCCGTCGATCGCCTCGACCAGGCCGTCGTCTTCGTTCTTCAGGCCGAGCGTGACCGCCCTGGCCTCGACCTTGCCGCCGTCGACGCGGTAGACCACGTCGCGGCCGCCTTCCTTGCGCACGCCCAGCAGGGGTAGCAGGGGATGGGCCGCCGATTTCTCGGTGGTGACCATGCCTTTCGCGAACATCCCGGCGCGCAGCACGCCGTCCGGGTTGTCGACGCCGATATACACCAGCATCGCGCGCGATCCCGCCTCGGTGGCGGGATTGATGCGCACGACCTTGCCGGCGAAGCTGCGCTCGCCGAAGCCGTCGACCTTGAACTGCACTTCCTGGCCCACCTTGACGCGCGGGATGTCGGAAGCCGGCACCTGGGCGTCCAGGGTCAGCTGCTTCAGGTCGACGATGGAGAACACCGGGCTGTCCGGCGACAGTTTCTCGCCGGCCTGCACGTGGCGCTTGCTGACCACCCCGGAAATCGGCGCGCGGATCGCGGTGTCGGCCAGCGCGATGCGCGCCAGTTCCAGCTGGGCGCGCGCGGCATCGACCGAGGCCTGGGCCAGGTCGACCGCATTGGCGGTGGTGTCGAAGGCGTTCTGGGCGATGTAGTTCTGCTTGAGCAGGGCGGCGCTGTTGGCCATGTTCTTTTTCGCCAGCGCCAGGCGCGCCGAGGCCTCGGAAAGTAGCGCCTGCTGCTGGGCGACGCGGGCGCGCGCCTCGTTGTCGTCCAGGCGCGCGATGACCTGGCCGGCCGTCACGTTCATGCCTTCCTGCACCGTGGTCTGCAGCACCACGCCCGACACCTTGGACTTGACCGTGGCCTGGGCCAGCGGCGTGAGGGAGCCGGACAGGGGCAGCGTCACCGCCAGCGGCCGCGCCTCCACGCGCGCGACGTCGCGCGCCGACAGTTCGTGCACGGCGGCCTTCTTCTCCGCCGCCGGCGCCGGGGCGGGGGAGGCGCTGCCTTTTTGCGTGTAGGCATAGCCGCCGCCGGCCACGGCCAGCACGGCAAGGACGATGGCGGGCACGCGCCAGCGGCGGCGCGCGGATTTCGGTTCGACGGGGGGCGGCGCCAGCGGCGGCAGGGATTCGATCTTCATGGCGGTAGGTCCGGTCTCTCGGTCGATTATTCGTGATGAGAGAATAAGGAAGGGGATGACGAACAGCTATCGGAATGCGACGAGCCGTGCAATCGGACCGACGAAACGTCGAAAAGGCGGATCGGACGTCCGTACGCGGACGGTGTCCGGACACTTGCTTAGCTGTCGTTGCCGGCAACGTCGAGGTAGGAGCTGCTCAGGAGTCCCCAGCCTCGAACAGCCGCAAGCGCGCCAGCACCTGCCCGTGGTCGGACGCTTCCGGCAAGCCCAGGCCGAGGTGGTCGTTCAGGTAGACAACGTCGACGATTTCCCCCAGCGCACCTGCCAGTTCGCCATTGAATTCCCCGGACACGAGGATGTGGTCGATGGTCGTGTATTGACCTTCATGCAAGTTTGAAAAACCGACATGGCGCAGGCGGTCCTGGCGGCGCTGCAGCTGGCAGGCGTCGTACAGGCGGTCGCCGCTGGGGGCGCCGATGCCCAGCACGATGCCGGTGGTGACGGCGTCGGCGACGTCGTTGAAATCGCCCAGCACCACCCGCGGACGGTGGTGTTCGCGGGCCAGCTTCGACATGAGCACGCGCAGAGCGGCGGCTTCGGTGCCGCGCCGGATCAGCGAGCGCAGCGAGGCGAGCGCGAACAGCTGGGGATCGTCGCCGGTGTCGTTGGCGCGGTAGTCGGGACGGCGCGACTTCAGGTGCACCACCACCACGTCGGCCACCAGGCCGGGCCGGATCTCGATCGCCGCGTGCAGGGGCGCGCGGGTGAAGCGCTCGGGGTCGCGGTTCCCGGGCGGCATCGCGATCCCCGGCGGGAAATAGGGAAAGGATTCGGGGGCGTCGGCCAGCGGCAGGCGCGACACCAGGGCGACGCTGGGCGTGAGCTTGTCGGCGCCCGGATCGGGGTCGAAGCCGACGTGGATGGCTTCGCGGTAGCGGCGGGTGCGCGACAGGGCCTCCGCCAGCGATGCCTGCGAGAAGACTTCCTGGAAGCCGATCACGTCGGCGCCCAGCATGTCGATCTGGTGTGCGGTCCAGGCGATTTTCGCTTCGTACTCTTCCGGTGTACTCGGTTCCAGGTTCTCGTACAGCCGCGCACCCGGCGGGGCCAGGTTGCAGACATTGAAGGTGGCAAAGCGAATTTCTTGCTGCATAATAAGCAACTCCTCCGTTTGCTTTTAGCGTAACACGCATGGCCAAGAAAGAGCACATTTCAGAAACCCCGGCAACGCAGTTCCTGCGCAAGAACGGGGTCGTATTTTCCGAACATCCCTACGAGTACGAGGAGCATGGCGGGACCGCGGTATCGTCGCGCGAACTGGGCGTGGACGAGCACGCGGTCGTGAAGACCCTGGTGATGCAGGACGAGGCGGCGCGGCCGCTGATCGTGCTGATGCATGGCGACCGCAAGGTATCGACCAAGAACCTGGCGCGCGCCATCCCCTGCAAGTCGGTCGAGCCCTGCAAGCCGGAGGTGGCGCAGCGCCATTCGGGCTACCTGGTCGGCGGCACCTCGCCATTCGGCGTGCGCAAGGCGATGCCGGTGTATGTCGAGGAGAGCATCCTGTCCCTGCCCAAGATTTATATCAATGGCGGCCGGCGCGGCTTCCTGATCGGGATCGATCCGAAGGCGCTGGTCGAGGTGCTGAAGGCCAGGCCGGTGCATTGCGCCCTGGCGGATTAGCGTTCAGCTCGGCCAATGGTGTATATTCCACGCGCCTGAGCAATTGCCGGCGCACGCCATATAAGAAAGAAACAGCATGGACAGCTCGACCATTTACACCATTGTTTTCACCATCGCCGCCTACCTGATCGGCTCGATTTCCTTCGCGGTCGTGGCGAGCCGCGCCTTCGGCCTGTCCGACCCGCGCACCTACGGCTCCAAGAACCCGGGCGCGACCAACGTCCTGCGCAGCGGCAGCAAGAAGGCCGCCATCGCTACCCTGATCGGCGACTGCGCCAAGGGCTGGCTGGCGGTGTGGCTGGCGGTGCACTTCGGCGACCGCTTCGGCGTCGAGGACGGCGGCATCGCCCTGGTGGCGGTGGCGGTTTTCGTCGGCCACCTGTGGCCGGTATTCTTCCGCTTCGTCGGCGGCAAGGGCGTGGCCACCGCGCTGGGCGTGCTGCTGGGCCTGAACGTCTGGCTCGGCCTGGCGACCCTGGTGACCTGGCTGGTGGTGGCCTACGCCTTCCGCTATTCCTCGCTGGCGGCGCTGGTGGCCGCGGTCTTCGCCCCCTTCTACTACGGCCTGCTGTTCGGCGCGGACGAAAAACTGTTCGCCGTCGTCATCATGAGCGCACTACTGCTCTACCGCCACGGCAAGAACATCTCCAACCTGCTGGCCGGCAAAGAATCACGCATCGGCAGCAAGACCGAAGCCACCAAAACCACCGCCAGGAAAAAATAACCCCAATTCGGGGTCAGAGCACTTTTTCAGGCAAATTCGGGGTCAGAGCACTTTTCTCAGCAATGGCTCCCGAGCAGCATCCTCAAGCCCGGCCGCGACTTGCGCGTGGCCGGGCTTTGCTTTTTGATGGCCGCGCCGGTGACGCTGTTTTGTGCGCTGGCCATTTCCCGAAAATGTGCTCTGACCCCGAATTTGTTTGAAAAAGTGCTCTGACCCCGAATTTTTGACGCCGAATGCTGGGGTGTCGTTAATCGAACGACGGGGTGTTTTCGTGCACGCGCTGCCTGCTTTTGCTCGATGTGTCACCATATGTCCCAGGCCGCATGCATAGCGGCGTCAATTCCAGGAAGGTGGTGAGTCGTGAGCAAGCAAATGAGAATCGATTTCGTGTCGGATGTATCGTGTCCCTGGTGCGCGATCGGCCTGAAATCGCTGGAGACGGCGCTCGAGCGCGTCGCCGGCGAGGTCCAGGCGGACATCCATTTCCAACCGTTCGAGCTGAACCCGGGCATGGGGCCCGAGGGCCAGGACATCTTCGAACACATCACCGAAAAATACGGATCCACGCCGGCCCAGCAGGAGCAGTCGCGCGAGATGATCCGCCAGCGCGGCGCGGATGTCGGCTTCACGTTCGACATGAGCAAGCGTGGCCGCATCTATAACACCTTCGACGCCCACCGCCTGCTGCACTGGGCCGAAAACCAGGGCGAAGGCCGCCAGCGTGCGCTGAAGGAAAAGCTGTTCGAAGCCTATTTCACGAAGGGTGAAGACCCCAGTTCGCGCGAGGTGCTGGTGCGGGTCGCCGGCGAGGCGGGGCTCGACCAGGAACAGGCACGCGCCGTGCTGGAGTCGAACAGCTTTGCCGACGAAGTGCGCCAGCAGGAGTATTACTGGCAGCGCGCCGGCATCCGTTCGGTGCCGGCGATCGTCATCAACGAGCGCCACCTGATTTCCGGCGGCCAGCCGCCCGAGGTGTTCGAGCAGGCACTGCGCCAGCTGGCGCAGCAGGAAGAGACGGTCTAAGTCAGGTCCAGCACGACCGGCTGGTGATCTGAAGCCGCGGTCTCGGACTGCACGTTGAGTTCCACGACGCGCGGCGCCAGGTCCTCGGTCACGAAAAAGTAGTCGTAGCACGCCGGGCGGTCGGGCCACGGGTAGCCGTGCAGCCCGGCCGTCGGCGCCCGCGCCATCGCGCCGTGGCGGACCTTCCAGGCATCCACCAGGGGCAGGGCGCCATCGCCGGGTGGCGCCAGCAGCGCGCGGTAGTCCTCCGACTCCGGCGAGAAATTGAAGTCGCCGCAATAGATGGCGGTGCCGGGCCGGAAGCCCAGCTGGAAGGGCGGATCGAGGTCGGGTTCGGGCTGGTAGATCGCGGCCCGCGCGCACGCTTCGGCATGCAGTTCGCGGATGCGCGCCACCTGGGCGCGGCGCTGCGGCGGCGAATAGTACTCGAGGTGGGTGGTCAGCACGCGCAGCTTGCCGCCGGGTGCGTCGAGCACGGTTTCGATCAGCCCGCGCGGCATGCCCGACGGGTAGTCCGGCGCGGCCGGCCACGGCAGCATGTGGCGCTGGGCCTGGGTGATGCGGTACTTGGACAGCAGGAGATTGCCGAACTGGCGAGGCAGGTTGTTACGGTAGATTTCGCTCGGCGCGTGTTCGATCAGGTGGAAGCCGCCGAGCGCGCCGCCGAGCTGCTTGAACTGGCTGGCGGTGGCGCTGCCCTCGAGTTCCGGATGGTTGGCGGCGACTTCCTGCAGGCAGATCACGTCCGGATTCAGCTTGCGCAGCACATCGATGATGGCGTGGATCCGGATGCGCCCGTCCTTCCCACAGCCCCAGTGAATATTCCAGCTGACTATGCGCATTCGATACCTCCGTAAAACTCGACTGCCCGATATTGCCATCTATTCGGGCCGAAAGGTCACACGTTAGGATCAATATCAAGCTTGCAAGTTCACATTCTCAGGCGGCTTCGATCTCGTCCAGCGGCCAGCGCGGCCTCACGTTGAAGCCGTAATCATGCGTCGCCGCCGCCGGATTGCGCTCCAGCCGCAGCGCGCCGGCAAAGGCGATCATCGCCCCGTTGTCGGTGCAGAACTCCAGCTCCGGATAGTAGACCTTGAACTTCTTGTTCGCCGCCGCCGCGTTCAGCGATTCGCGCAGCTGGCGGTTGGCGCCGACGCCGCCGGCGATCACCAGGCGCTTCAGGCCGGTGTGCTTGAGCGCGGAGACGCACTTGGCGGTCAGCACGTCGACGATCGCATCGACGAAGCCGCGCGCGATATTCGCCTTGTCCTGCTCGCAGATGTTGGCGATCCCGGAGCCGCTGTTCTTCACCACCGTCAGCACGGCGGTCTTGAGGCCCGAGAAGCTGAAGTTGAAATCCTTCGAGTGCAGCATCGGGCGCGGCAGTTTATACGCTTCCGGATCGCCGAATTCCGCCAGGCGCGAAATCGCCGGTCCGCCCGGATAGCCCAGGCCCAGCAGCTTGGCCGACTTGTCGAAGGCTTCGCCGGCGGCGTCGTCCAGGGTTTCGCCCAGCAGCGTATAGCGGCCGACGCCGTCGACCCGCATCAGCTGGGTGTGGCCGCCCGAGACCAGCAGGGCGACGAAGGGGAATTCCGGACGCTCGCTGGCCAGCAGCGGCGACAGCAGGTGGCCCTCGAGGTGGTGCACGCCGAGCACGGGTTTATCCAGCGCCAGCGCCAGGCTGCAGGCCACCGAGGAGCCGACCAGCAGGGCGCCGGCCAGGCCCGGACCCTGGGTATAGGCGATGGCGTCGATGCGCTCCTTCGGCAGATCGGCTTTGGCCAGCACCTGTTCGAGCAGCGGCAGGGCGCGGCGGATGTGGTCGCGCGAGGCGAGTTCCGGCACCACGCCGCCGTACTCCTCGTGCATCGCAACCTGCGAGTGCAGGGCATGGGACAGCAGCCCGCGCTCCGTGTCGTACAGAGCCAGGCCGGTTTCATCGCAGGAGGATTCGACGCCGAGGACAATCATGGGAATGAGATGGTGGAAAAAGCGGAATCCACCATTTTACCGTAGGGTGGGCGGCTACGCCGCCCACGCGGTGATACACAGCGGTCGATGACCGGCGCCGTGAATCGGAGCATCAGGGCCGCTGCAGCAGCTCCTTGTGCGCCGCACGCAGCATCGCCTCGGTATCTTCCCAGCCGATGCAGCCGTCGGTCACCGAGCAGCCGTACTGCAGCTGCGACAGGTCTTCCGGAATCGGCTGGTTGCCGCTGACGATGTTCGATTCGATCATCACGCCGACCAGCGACTGGTTGCCGTGCTTGATCTGCTGGATCACGTCCGACATCACCAGCGGCTGCAGTTCCGGCTTCTTGTAGCTGTTGGCGTGCGAGCAGTCGACCACCAGGTTGGCCGGCAGCTTGGCCTTCTTGAGCGCCTGTTCGGCGATCGCCACCGACACCGAATCGTAGTTCGGACGGCCGCCGCCGCCGCGCAGCACCACGTGGCCGTAGGCGTTGCCGCGGGTGCGCACGATCGACACGCCGCCCTGGCCGTTGATGCCCAGGAAGGAGTGCGGGCTGGACGAGGACAGCACGGCATTGACGGCGATGCTGACGTCGCCGTCGGTGCCGTTCTTGAAGCCGACCGGGGTCGAGAGGCCCGAGGACATCTCGCGGTGGGTCTGCGATTCGGTGGTGCGCGCACCAATGGCGGTCCAGGCGATCAGGTCGCCCAGGTACTGCGGCGAGATCGGATCGAGGGCTTCGGTGGCGGTCGGCAGGCCCATCTCGCAGACGTCGAGCAGGAACTGGCGGGCGCGTTCCATGCCGACGTCGACGCGGAAGGAATCGTCCATGAAGGGATCGTTGATATAGCCCTTCCAGCCGGTGGTGGTGCGCGGCTTTTCGAAATACACGCGCATCACCAGCACCATGGTATCAAGCACTTCGGCCTGCAGCGCCTTCAGGCGGCGCGCATAATCCAGGCCGGCGACCGGGTCGTGGATCGAGCAGGGGCCGACCACCACGAACAGGCGCTTGTCTTTGCGGTCGAGGATGTTACGCAGGGTTTCGCGGCCCTTCATCACGGTGGTGAAGGCCAGGTCGGTCAGCGGCAGCTTCTGGTGCAGCTCGACCGGGGACGGCATGGTCGCGAACGAGGTAACGTTGGTATTTTCGATATCGGGCGTGATCAGCATGGCTAGACGATTTTCCGGGCGTCGTTGTCGTTGGAAGAGGACCAGTCTAGCCGGAAATCGCATATGTTGCACTGCAATGCGAGAAAAATTCGCCGGGCGCTGATGCATTCGCGACAAGCGCCTGGGGTATGCTATCGCCATGACGACCAATCACCAACCCGATCTCGACCCCGATCTCGCCCCCGATCTGGCCCCCGATCTTGACCCCTTTCCTGCGGCCCATTTCATCAAGGAGATCGGCCGCGGCGTGAAGGGCGCGCGCAGCATGTCGCGCGAGGATGCCGGCGCGCTGTACGGCGCCATGCTGGACGGCCGCGTGTCCGACCTGGAACTGGGCGCGATCCTGCTGGCGATGCGCATCAAGGGCGAGTCGGTGGACGAGATCGCCGGCTTCATGGATGCGGCCGAGCACTCCTTCACGCCGCTGCCATCGCCGCCGGGAGCGTATGCGCCGGTGCTGATCCCCAGCTACAACGGCGCGCGCAAGCTGGCCAACCTGACACCCCTGCTGGCCCTGCTGCTGGCGCGCGAAGGCGTGCCGGTACTGATCCACGGCGTGCGGCAGGACCCGGGACGCGTGACCACGGCCGAGATCCTGGCGGAGATGGGCGTCGGCCCGACCGGCTCGACCGCCGACATGCTGGACGCCTTCGCCAGGCGTAAACCCTGCTTCATGCCCATCGAGACCCTCGCACCCAGGCTGTCCCACCAGCTCTCGCTGCGCCGCATCCTCGGCGTGCGCAATTCGACGCACACCCTGGTCAAGATCCTGCAGCCCTTCGAAGGGCCGGCGCTGCGCCTGGTCTCCTATACCCATCCCGAATACCTGGCCATGCTGACCGAGTACTTCCGGAACGCGGCGCCGGCCGCGCGCGGCGACGCCTTCCTGATGCGCGGCACCGAGGGCGAGACGGTGGCGAATGCCAATCGCGCCCAGCAGATCGACTGGTTCCATGCCGGCACCCAGACCCTGCTGGCCGAGCGCGATCCGCCGGCGGATGAACTGGCGCCGGCGCCCGAAGGACGCGACGCGGCCGCCACCGCCGACTGGATCCAGCGCGCCCTGCGCGGCGAACAGCCGGTGCCGGCGCCGATCGCGGCCCAGGTGGCGCATTGCCTGCGGGTGTCGGCGGCGCTGCGCGCAGCCTGAATTCAGTCGCGCCGGTTCGGGCCGAGTTGCTTGAGCGCTTCCTGCTGACCGGCGAGTCTGGGTGCGATCGCCGGCGCCGGTTTCACGCGCGCCATGAAATCTTCCAGGCTGCTGAAATCGCCATCCCTGCGGCGGCTGGCGAGGGCGCGTTCGGCCGTCTTCCCGTCCAGGCCGAGGGCCAGCAGGTGAGGGCGCTCGGCCGTGTTCAAGTCGACCGCCAGCGTGGGTGAGGCCAGCAGCCAGATCGCCGGCCTGACGTGGCTTGCCAGCTGCGCCGGCTGCGCTTGCGTTTCGGCGACGGCCTGCGCCAAGCGGGTGCGCAAGGGCTTGAGCATGGGGACGAAGCGCTCGCCGTCGCCCGCCAGCGCCGGCGCGAAGCTGGCCTGGCTCGCGGCCGCCAGTGCAGGCGAGACCAGCGCGCCGCCGCTGGTCTCGGCCAGGACCGCGATGAAGCGCTTGCCATCCTCGGGCGCCTCCTGCGCCAGCGTACGCGCCAGCAGCGGCAGCAGCGGCGTCGCGGCGTCCAGCCTTTCGCGCGACATCGCGTGCAGGGCGCGGAACATCGGCGCATAGCGCGCGCCGAGGGCGGCCGCATCCGGCGCGGCCAGCTGGCGGTAGAAGAAGGTGGCTAACACGCCTTCGCAGGCCAGCATCTGGGCTGCGCTCTTCAATCGGGCCGGGTCGAAGGACGGCGAGCGGTCGAAGGCTTGCGCCGGCACGCCCGGCTGCGCCGTCTGCCGGTAGACGAACCAGTTGCGGCGCATGCCGTCGATGCGCATCGTGCGGTCCAGGTTGCTGAGCCATAGCGCGGTGTCCGCCTTGCCTTCCAGGCCGGCGTCCTGGGCGCGCAGGCGGGCGTTTTGCGTCAGCAGGCGCGCCAGGCCCTGGAAGTGGGTGGCCCAGCCTTCGTCGAAGGCGGTCTGCTGGTCGGTCACGCTGAAGCTGTGGTGGGGCGTGCGCGAATAGCCGGCGGGAAGGCCGGGCAGCAGGCGGCGCAGCATCACGTGGCCCAGTTCGTGGGCGAAGATCTCTTCGAAGCTGCCGTCGTCCACGCTGCCGGCATCGACCACCAGGTCGACCATGGCCTCGTCGACCCAGCGCGTGGTGCCGCCTTCCTGCAGCCAGAAGCCGCGCCGCGCGAAGCCGCCGTCTTCCTGCGACAGGTAGAGCCAGGTGGTGCCGGCGGGCGCGCCGGCGGTCTTCATCGCCAGCTCGTCCAGGGCGAGGACGGCGGCGGTCGTGCCGCCGGCGGCTTCGCGCTGCAGGGCTTCGTAGAGCCGGCCCTCGCGCACCCGGGTCACCACCGGCGCCGGGCCGGCGTTGCCGGGAGCGGGGCGCGTCAGGACGGTCTTGTCCTGGATGACGGGAGCGAGCACGCCGAGTTCGGCGGCCTGGGCATTGGCGTGGATGGCCGCGAGCGTGGCGGTGGCGAGCAGGCAGCGCTGGACGATGTTCATGGCGGAAAGCATAACGTCCTGTCGCGGCGCCGTGTTCAAAATCGGATATGTATGCGTGGATGAGCCTAGCGGCTTACAATCTCGTCTTTTGTCGGCAGGGCGGGACGGTTGGTATGGCAAGACGATACGATGTGGTGGTGATCGGCGCGGGCGCGGCCGGCATGATGTGCGCGGCCGTGGCAAGCCAGCGCGGCAAGCGCGTGCTGCTGGTCGACCACGCCGCCAAGCTGGCCGAGAAGATCCGCATTTCCGGCGGCGGCCGCTGCAACTTCACCAACATCAATGCGGGCTGGCAGAACTTCGTGTCGGAGAATCCGCACTTCTGCCGCAGCGCGCTGTCGCGCTACACGGCCCAGGATTTTTTGACACTTGTAAAAAAACACCGCATCGCCCACCACGAGAAGCACCGCGGCCAGTTGTTCTGCGACGACTCGTCGGAACAGATCATCCGCATGCTGAAGGCTGAATGCGATGTGGGGGGCGTCGAGTGGCGCATGCCCTGCAAGGTGACCGGCGTGGAGAGGCTGGACGACGGCGCCTTCATTGTCGGCACCGACGGTGGCGATATCGGGGCCGCCAACGTCGTGGTGGCCACCGGCGGCCTGTCGATCCCGAAGATCGGCGCCACCGACCTCGGCTACCGCATCGCGAAGAAGTTCGGCTTGAACCTGATCGAGCCGCGCCCCGGCCTGGTGCCGCTGACCTTCGACGGCCCGAGCTGGCAGCCCTTCGTGCCGCTGGCGGGCATTGCGCTGGAGGTCGAGGTCGAGACGGGGTCGAAGAAAGGAAAGGGCGCCAAAGGTGGAGCTAAATTCGGCCACTTCCGCGAAGACCTGCTGTTCACCCACCGCGGCCTGTCCGGCCCGGCGATCCTGCAGATTTCCAGCTACTGGCAACCGGGCACGCCCATCGTGCTGAACCTGCTGCCGGAACTCGACGTGGCCGACGAGCTGATCGCTGCCAAGACGAGTGTGAAGAAGCAGCTCGGCAATATCCTGTCGCAATGGCTGCCGGCGCGCCTGGCCGAAGGTTTGTTGACCGCCAACGGCTTTGCCCCTGACGCGCGCCTGCCGGACATGGCCGATGCCAAACTGCGCAAGCTGGGCGATGCGATCAACCGCTGGGCCATCGTGCCGAACGGCTCGGAAGGCTATCGCAAGGCCGAGGTGACCCTTGGCGGCGTCGATACCCGCGAGCTGTCGCAGCAGACGATGATGGCGAACAAGGTGCCGGGCCTGTATTTCATCGGCGAGACGGTCGACGTGACGGGCTGGCTGGGCGGTTACAACTTCCAGTGGGCCTGGGCTTCGGGCTATGTGGCGGGTTCCAGCATCGAGTGATTTCCCGGATGTGGCAATTCAGGCACATGCTTGGGGCATGATGAGAAAACCTACCACGCATCTTGAAAAGCTGTTAGAATTTCGTTCTTCCCTAAATCCAACGGTTTCATTTTTACATGACCACTATCCGCCTTAAAGAAAACGAGCCGTTCGAAGTCGCTATGCGTCGCTTCAAGCGCACTATCGAAAAAACCGGTCTGCTGACCGAACTGCGCGCACGCGAGTTCTATGAGAAGCCGACTGCAGAGCGCAAGCGCAAGCTGGCCGCCGCCGTGAAGCGTCACTACAAGCGCATCCGCAGCCAACAGCTGCCGAAGAAGCTGTACTAATTCCATTCAGCTGCCTGATCCGGCGACGGCCTGTGCCAGTCCCGGCTTTCGAGGCCTGAATATGTCGAAGCCCGCTCCGGTCGATGCCGCAGCGGGTTTTGCCTTTTTCCCAATCCAAAAAGAACACGGAGAATCCATGAGCTTGAAAGCACAACTGACCGACGACATGAAAGCCGCGATGCGCGCCAAGGAAAGCGGACGCCTGGCCACCATCCGCCTCGTCCTTGCCGAAATCAAGCGCAAGGAAGTGGACGAGCGCATCGAGCTGGACGATGCCCAGGTGACCGCCGTCGTCGAAAAGATGATCAAGCAGCGCAAGGATTCGATCACCCAGTTCGAGGCCGGCGGCCGCCAGGACCTGGCCGATATCGAAAAGGCGGAACTGAGCATCCTGAGCGCCTACATGCCGGCCGGCCTGTCGGACGAGGAAATCGCCGCCGAAGTGCAAGCCGCAGTCGCCGCTTCCGGCGCCGCCGGTCCGCAGGACATGGGCAAGGTAATGGGTATCCTGAAACCCAAGCTGGCTGGCCGCGCCGATATGACGGCCGTGTCGGCGCAAGTGAAGAAGGCGCTGGCGGGCGCATAAGTCGATGCGCCTGCCGGCCGGCGCGGCTGAGGTGTCTTTGCCACGGCCGCGCCCGCCTTTCACGATTCAGGGTGGCAATGCCCTGTTGCCTTGCTGCAAATCAACCTGTAGCGAGCGCTGCGGTATAGTCTGCGTTTAGACAAACACTGTTACTTATCTAGTGATTCCGCAATCATTCATTACCGATCTGCTCAATCGTGTCGACATCGTCGATGTGGTTGGCCGTTACGTCCAGCTGAAGAAGGGCGGCGCCAACTACATGGGCCTGTGCCCTTTTCACAATGAAAAGTCGCCCAGCTTCACGGTGAGCCCGACCAAGCAGTTCTACCACTGCTTCGGCTGTGGCGCGCACGGCACCGCCATCGGCTTCCTGATCGAATACTCGGGCATGGGCTTCGTCGACGCGGTCAAGGACCTGGCGCAAGGCGTCGGCATGGTCGTGCCGAACGAGGACGACAAGATTCCGCCGGCCCAGCGCGCCGCCCAGCAGGCCCAGTCGCTGGCGATGACCGATGCGCTGAACCAGGCTTGCGACTACTACCGCGCCCAGCTGCGCCAGGCGCCGAACGCGATCGCCTACCTGAAGGGCCGCGGCCTGACGGGCGAGGTTGCGGCGCGCTTCGGCATGGGCTATGCGCCGGCCGGCTGGGACAACCTGCGCTCGGTGTTCAAGGACTACGACGCTCTTGCGCTGGTCGAGTCCGGCCTGGTCATCGACAAGGTGGACGAGGACGGCGGCAACAAGAAACGCTACGACCGCTTCCGCGAACGCGTGATGTTCCCGATCCGGAACACGAAGGGCCAGGTGATCGGCTTCGGCGGCCGCGTGATGGATGGCGGCGAACCGAAATACCTGAACTCGCCGGAAACCCCGCTGTTCAACAAGGGGCAGGAGCTGTACGGCCTGTTCGAGGCGCGCCAGCCGATCCGCGACGCCGGCTATGTGCTGGTGACGGAAGGCTATATGGACGTGGTCGCCCTGGCCCAGCTCGGCTTCCCGCAGGCGGTGGCGACCCTCGGCACGGCTTGCACCAGTACCCACGTGCAAAAGTTGCTGCGCCAGACCGACAACGTGATCTTCAGCTTCGACGGCGACAAGGCCGGCCGCCGCGCCGCGCGGCGCGCGCTGGAAGCCTGTCTGCCGCAAGTGACGGACGACAAGACCATCAAGTTCCTGTTCCTGCCGCAGGAGCACGACCCGGACAGCTATGTGCGCGAATTCGGCGCCGACGCTTTTGCCCGCGAGATCGACGAGGCGATGCCGCTGTCGTCCTTCCTGCTGCGCGAAGTCACGCTTGAACACGACCTCGACACGCCGGAGGGCAGGGCGCACGCCCAGTTCGAGGCCAAGCCCCTGCTGCAGGCAATGGCGCCGACCGCGCTGCGCCTGCAGATCGTGCGCGGCCTGGCCAGCATGACCCAGTCAACCCCGGCGGAGATCGAAGCGTTGTTCGAGCTGTCCAAGCCGGTATCGGTTGCGCGCAAGGCGCCGCCGCGCCAGGGCCGTCCGGAGCCGGTCGGGCTGGAGCTGCAGATCATGCGCATGCTGGTGGCCCATCCCTCGCTGGCCCTGGACCTCGACGAAGCAGCACTGCGCGCCTTCGACCATTTCGGCGCCGAGCCGGCCGACCGCCTGCGCTGGCTGGTCGCGCAGGCCCAGGCGCTGGGGGCGAACGCCAGCTTTGCCGCGTTGTCCCAGCAGTTGAAGGAAGCCAGTACGGAGTTCGATCATCTGGTCGCCGAGATCGCTTCGGAACCTGAATCGGATATCGACACGGATCGCGTCTGGATCATCAGTGCTGTGCGACAAATCAAGATGGATGTCTTAAAACAGGAGTTGAACCAGTTGTTTTCTTCCGGCTTGACCCCAGATCAGGTGAGTGCCCGCTATCGCGAAATCACAGCACAGCAGGACCTCTTGATGCGCGAAGCCGCGAACGACACCCCCGCAAAATTTGCCTGATGCACCTGCTCGGCGACATGGGTGTTCTCGACTGGAAAATATGGGGGTGCGTGCTATAATAAAACGCTAACTATTGCAAGCTTTGAAACGTTTTTTCGTCTCAAACGCGGCGTGGAGTTTCAGTTAGTGGGCAGTAAAAGCGGGTAACAAAACTTTATCTTTAACTTAGTAAAGTAGGTCGTTGTGACTTCGAAAGCGCCTGTGCCAACCAAGAAACCCGAACCCAAAGTGGCTACCAAATCCACCAGGATGTCTGCCAAGGCGGACAATTCTCAAGACAAGGCGGAAGCCCGCGTCGCGGGTGTTGCGCCTGTGAGCCAGACGACCGACGCGGAAGCACTCGCCGCGATCGATACGTCGGGCTATGTGTTGCCGGCCGTCAAGGTACCAGGACGGCGTGGTCGCAAGCCCAAGGAATTCACGCCCGAGAACGACGAAGTCGCCGCACTGAACGCGGTCGAGCGCGCCGAACTGAAGGCTGCGGACAAGGCCAAGGCCAAGGACCGCAAGGCCAAGGAAAAAGCGCTGCTGAAAGACGCTTTCTCGTCGGATACCGAAGCGAGCGAGGAAGAGCTCGAGATCCGCCGCCAGAAGCTCAAGGCCCTGATCAAGTCGGGCAAGGAGCGCGGCTTCCTGACCTATTCCGAGATCAACGACCACCTGCCGGACAATATCGTCGATCCGGAGGCGATCGAAGGCATTATCGGCACCTTCAACGACATGGGCATTGCCGTCTACGAGCACGCCCCTGACGCCGAGACCCTGCTGCTGTCCGACAATGTCGCCACCGTCACCAGCGACGACGAAGCCGAAGCCGCCGCCGAAGCCGCCCTGTCGACCGTCGACTCCGATTTCGGCCGCACCACCGACCCCGTCCGCATGTATATGCGCGAAATGGGCTCGGTCGAGCTGCTGACCCGCGAAGGCGAGATCGAAATCGCGAAACGCATCGAAGACGGCCTGCGCGACATGATCCAGGCGATCTCCGCCTGCCCGGTGACGATCGCCGAGATCATCGACGCCTCGCGCCGCATCGAGAACGACGAGATCAAGATCGACGAGATCGTCGACGGCATGGTCGATCCGAACGAATCCGAGGAAACCTCGCCGACCGCGGTCGCGCCGACCTCGTCCGACACCGATGAGGACGACGAGGAAGAAGAGGAAGAGGAAGAAGAGGAAGAGGAAGAAGAAGCCAGCGCCAGTTCCGGCGCGGCCGGCTATTCCGCCGAGCAGCTGGAACAGCTGAAGGCCTCCGCCCTCGACAAGTTCCACATGATCGAACAGCAGTTCGACAAGATGCGCAAGGCCTACGAGAAGCAGGGCTACAACTCGAAGGACTACGTCAAGGCCCAGGACGCGATCTCGGCCGAGCTGCTGGGCATCCGCTTTACCGCGAAGGTGGTCGAGAAGCTGTGCGACACCCTGCGCGGCCAGGTCGACGAAGTGCGCCATATCGAGAAGCAGATCCTGGACGTGGCCGTGAACCGCTGCGGCATGCCGCGCGCCCACTTCATCAAGGTCTTCCCGGGCAACGAGACGAACCTCGACTGGGTCGACGGCGAAGTGAACGCCGGCCACGCCTACAGCGCCATCCTCGGCCGTAACATCCCGACGATCAAGGAGCTGCAGCAACGCCTGATCGACCTGCAGGCGCGCGTCGTCCTGCCGCTGCCGGACCTGCGCAACATCAACCGCCAGATGGCGGCCGGTGAAATGAAGGCGCGCAAGGCCAAGCGCGAGATGACCGAGGCCAACCTGCGCCTGGTGATCTCGATCGCGAAAAAGTACACCAACCGTGGCCTCCAGTTCCTCGACCTGATCCAGGAAGGCAATATCGGCCTGATGAAGGCGGTCGACAAGTTCGAATACCGCCGCGGCTACAAGTTCTCGACCTATGCGACGTGGTGGATCCGCCAGGCCATCACCCGTTCGATCGCGGACCAGGCGCGCACGATCCGTATTCCGGTGCACATGATCGAAACGATCAACAAGATGAACCGGATCTCGCGCCAGATCCTGCAGGAGACCGGTGCCGAGCCCGATCCGGCAACCCTCGCGATCAAGATGGAAATGCCGGAAGACAAGATCCGGAAGATCATGAAGATCGCGAAAGAGCCGATTTCGATGGAAACCCCGATCGGCGACGACGACGATTCGCACCTGGGCGACTTCATCGAGGACAACAACACGCTGGCGCCGTCCGACGCGGCCCTGCATGCCTCGATGCGCGGCGTGGTGAAGGACGTGCTGGATTCGCTGACCCCGCGCGAGGCGAAAGTCCTGCGCATGCGCTTCGGCATCGAGATGTCGACCGACCACACGCTGGAAGAGGTCGGCAAGCAATTCGACGTCACCCGCGAGCGGATCCGCCAGATCGAAGCCAAGGCCCTGCGCAAGCTGCGCCACCCGTCGCGTTCGGACAAGCTGAAGAGCTTCCTCGAGGGCAGCAGCTGATCTTGTTCTGATCTTGTTCGTTGAGCCTTGACGGGTTCTCGTTAAAACAATATCCTCTCGCCACTTTGCATGCTCGTTTGTTGATGTGCATGCGATAGTGGCGAGTTTTCAGCGTCCCTACGACGTACCAGTTTCGGGCCTCTAGCTCATGCCTGGTTAGAGCAGCGGACTCATAATCCGTTGGTGCCCGGTTCGACTCCGGGGAGGCCTACCAAAATTTCATCGAAAAATCAGGGGCTTATGTGAAATTCGCGAAGCCCCTGATTTCTTTTCTGTGTAACGTATTGAGCCATGTAACGGCTGTGTAAGTAAATCCATTCAACTACGCGACTCCCGGGGCGACAATTCGCCGTGGACGCTGCTCCGCACCCATCAGTTAGCGTCTACTGGAGTTGGTCGACGCTTACCACAATCTTTAAGCATCTAGTCGAAGGTGTCCGTGAGCCCAACGTCTTGTCGGCCATGGCATAACACAAGTTCGCTAAGTCGACCAAGCCCTGGGCCCGAGCTTCCGGCGTGGCTTCCCGAAGTGTCGCGCCTACAAGCTCTACCAGGCGTTCGTCGTTCAGGCCGTCTCCTGTAGCGTGGCCACCTAAGTCGCGCAACCAGTCATCGAAAACGTCGTCGCTCAAGGCGATCAAATCGAGTGGCATAGATACCCTTGCTGTTGTAAATGGTTATTCAATTGTAGGGCAGCGATCTCCTGCCGCAAGCCGCTTTTGGTATCACATGAGGCGGCATATTGGTAGCCCGGCAGCACCTCCTGATTATCGTTAGAAAAAAGTCCCCACGGAAGCGACGAGGAACCGTCACCTCAAAACGTTTCTTTGCCTTGACATATTTTTCATGGTTGTACTATCATTATCTTTATGATGACAGCGGAGGGTATATGGCGTACACTGATGCATTCCTAGAAGTAATAATAGACCGGAAACCTCAGCCTAGTTCTCATGCTGTTAAGAGAAGCCAGCAACGTGGGGTCGGACAAGAATGCATCCCGCTCATACTTGCGTATGGAGAGCGAAGTCATGACGGGCGCGGCGGGATTCGTTACATGCTCACGAAACGATCGATTGCAAAGCTTGAGGCGGCTGTCGGCCGGAGCCAACGCATCGATCAGTTACAGGGTTGTTACGCTGTAGTAAGCACGGATGACGAGAAAAGGGTCATTACCGTAGGTCACCGCTATTTATAGCTCAGGGAGAAACAAAAATGTTGCAACACGAGACTCAGCCAGTTCACCGCGCCATGCGGGACCTGATAGACCTCGCACATACCTCCACTGAGCATAGTGGTGAGAATGCATGGCTCTTTGCACTCACCTGGCTCGCGATGGGACGATTAGCGGCCGTCGGTGGTCTAAATGGCGCAGTACAACTCAATGATTTGCTTTTCCCCGAAGCATGGTCTCCTCAAAAGGACGACCAAATTCCTAGCAGTGCGAAAGACCTTATCTGGGGGCCTAGCTCAGAATTGCCTCTGGAATCATCAGTAAGGGCATCTGCGCTTCGCATTGTTAGCAGTTTGGTCGAGCAGCACGGAACCGATGGATGGGATGTTGTAGACGCCGCATGGCAACAACCGGTGCAATGGCGTGGGGATTATTCGCTTGGTTTCGCGTTAGCTCCGGAGCTTTGTGACTTAACCCTTGGGGTACTTGATGTTCCTAAAGACAGTACCGTATGGATTCCGTTCGACCCGACGGGACAGCTAGTCATACGAGCGCTTAAAAGGGATCTGAATGTAATAGCTGCCGGCCCAGGCAGAAGATCAGATACACATCTCCGCCTCCTCACGCTGATTGAAGACCTGACGCCCTCTCAGCGCATGCGCCTTAGTCTTGACGCACCACGCTCGGCAAATGGAAGCCGCGAATTGATCTGCGAGTATTTGCTCGCGATACCGCCGTTTGGCATGAAAATTGTGGCGGGGGCAGGCTGGCGTCAATGGGAAGGGCAAGAACCTGATGAGAAAGGGGACAATCCGCTATATCGTCGCCTTGGCCATACCGTACAAGTCGAATTAGACCGCACCGACAGCTGGGCCGTCGCAGCGTTATGGCCACGAGTCCAACAACGAGCGGTTTTTGTGTTGCCGCCCACCTTGTTGTTTGCTAGAGGTAAGGAACAGCGTTTAAGAGAACACTTGCTCGCGAGCCTGGGTGCCGTCGATGCCGTTGCCGCTCTTCCCGGAAGATTGATTGGCAATTCGGCCATTTCGTCCGCATTGCTCTTGCTTCAACGTGATCGCAGAAACCAATTAGTACGACTGATTGATTCAAGCGAAATGACAACTGGTTCAAAGTCTTCAATGCGCTACTCGCGTCAATTGCAGACAGAGCGGGTGGCTAAGTTGATTACTGGTCAGGAGACGGAGCCCGAGTATGCGTGCACTGTGAGTATCGAAAATATCGCAATCCAAGACTTTAACCTCGTTCCTTCAAGATACCTGCGACGCGCACTGAACGTTACAGATGGAACACGGTGCGCACTTGGAGAGCTTGTAACCGTAATTCGCGCTCCTGTTGCATCGAAAGACCCTGCTGCGATAACGGTGCAGGAAGCTGGGTTCCAAGATCTCGACAACTGGCGTCCAATAACTGGACCATTTTCGAAATTAACAGCCATTCATCCACGAAAGCTCGAGGAATCCGTCCTACGGTCAGGGGATATTCTGATCACGATAAAAGGCACCCTCGGGAAGACAGGGTTAATTGGCCACGTTCCTACTTCAGAGATTTCTCCTCAAATTGCTTTGCTAAGGCAGTTGCAGTCTCCAGAAGCATCGGAGACAGCGAGTGCGCCTGTAGTATCTTCTCAAAGTTGTATCGCATTACGCATACGGAAAGAAAGGGTGAGCCCTAAATTCTTGTTGCTTTTCCTTCGGTCGGATGACTTCAAAATGCAGATTGAATCCTTGCGAGTCGGAGCAACAATTGCCCATGTCACGCCGAGTGTGCTTCTGCAAGAAATTCACGTACCTAATATTCCTTTGCAGGAACAGGGGGCGTATATGGAGCGCTACGAAGAGCTCTGCGAGATTGAAGCCTTAGTTGAGGAAGCAGAACAACGTTCAGAAGAAATACGGAAACAGCTTTGGCCTGTCGACTACGAGTAACCAGCGCGCACTAAGAAATAAATTTATCATTTAATAGAAACAATATGGATCAATCTCAACTTAAGTGGATCGCTGATTTTATATGGAATATTGCCGACGACCGCCTGCGCGACGTCTACGTGCGCGGCAAGTACCGTGACGTCATCTTGCCGTTCACGGTGCTGCGACGGCTTGACGCCGTGCTGGCGTCTACCAAGCAAACGGTACTGGAGCGCAAGAAGTTTCTCGACACGCACAAAGTGGCCGAGCAGGACGGCGCACTGAGGATGGCAGCAGGGCAGGCGTTCTACAACACATCGGAGTTCACCCTCGGCACTCTCACCGCCAGTGGACAAGGGCAGCGCCTTCGCGATAACTTTGTTAATTACCTGGACGGTTTTTCGCCGAATGTACAAGACATCTTGGCGAAATTCAAATTCCGAGACCAGATCCAAACAATGGTCGAGGCCGATATCCTGGGTCACTTAATCAACGATTTTCTCGATCCAGAGGTCAACCTCGCGCCGATTCCAGTCAAGGATGAGGACGGTCGCGTCAAGTTGCCCGCACTGGACAACCACGGCATGGGCACTGTATTTGAAGAACTGATCCGTCGGTTCAACGAAGAGAACAACGAAGAGGCAGGCGAACACTTCACGCCGCGCGACGTGGTCAAGCTGATGGCCAAGTTGCTGTTCTTGCCAGTGGCCGACCAGATCCAGTCCGGCACCTACTTACTGTACGACGGAAGTTGCGGAACCGGCGGGATGCTGACCGTTGCCGAAGAGGCGCTGCATGAGTTGGCCGCCCGTCATGAAAAGGAAGTGTCAATTCACTTATTCGGGCAGGAGATCAACCCGGAGACCTACGCCATTTGCAAGGCCGATCTGTTGCTCAAGGGCGAAGGCGATGAGGCTGAGAACATAGTTGGTGGCGCGGACAAGTCCACCTTGTCGGCAGACCAGTTTCGGTCGCGCGAGTTCGATTTCATGATCTCCAATCCGCCTTACGGCAAGAGTTGGAAGACTGACCTTGATCGGCTCGGCGGAAAGAAAGAATTTAGCGACCCGCGCTTCATTGTCAATCACGGCGGCGATCCAGAGTTCAAGCTCATCACCCGTTCGAGCGACGGGCAGCTGATGTTTCTGGTGAATAAGCTGCAAAAGATGAAGCACAACACAACGCTGGGCAGCCGCATCGCGCTGGTGCATAACGGGTCTGCACTATTCACCGGTGACGCGGGCCAAGGCGAGAGCAACATCCGCCGCTGGGTGCTTGAGAACGACTGGCTAGAAGCCATCATTGCGCTGCCGCTCAACATCTTCTACAACACCGGCATCGCCACTTACATCTGGGTGCTGGCCAATCGCAAGGCCGGCCACCGACGCGGCAAGGTGCAACTGATTGATGCCTCGCAGTGGTTCTTGCCGATGCGGCGCAACCTCGGCAAGAAGAACTGCGAACTGGCCGACGCGGACATTGACCGCATCCTGAAGCATTACCTTGACCAGTCGCCCGCCAATGCTGAGTCCTCGAATACAACGCCGGAATGCAAGTGGTTCGACAATGCCGATTTCGGTTACTGGAAGATTACCATTGAACGTCCGCTGCGCCTCAAAAGCCAGCTCAAGCGCACCGCCGTCGAAAGCCTCCGTTTTGCCACAGGCGACGAAGCGCTGCGCAGCGAGATCTACGCCAGGTACAGCAACGAGCTCTACACGGAATTCGCC
This sequence comes from Massilia sp. 01N417, assembly GCF_056399645.1. Classification (NCBI taxonomy): domain Bacteria; kingdom Pseudomonadati; phylum Pseudomonadota; class Betaproteobacteria; order Burkholderiales; family Oxalobacteraceae; genus Massilia; species Massilia sp. 01N417. Next base: position 45,283 of record NZ_JBFTRS010000033.1, read on the forward strand.
AAGCTTAGGCCCGAAATCGAAGCGTGGCTGAAGGGCGACGATGGCGACGAGGATACCGACTACGAGTCGGACGACGAGGACGCCAAGGTCACCAAGAAAGTGGTGTCGGAAAAACGGCGCAAAAAGTTGCTTGATCCAGCAACGTGGCTGCGTGATAAAACATTGGTGCAGCTGGCCAAACTGGCGCAGCAGGAACTTGGCGAAGACGTGTTCGACGACCATAACGAATTTCGTACCCGCTTTGAGGCCACGATGAAGGCGTACGGTAAAAAGCCCAGCGTCCCTGAGAAAAAGGCTATCTACAAGGCGGTAAGTTGGCGCGACGAGTCGGCTCCGCCCGTTATTGCTAAACGTAGCAAGCTCAAGGTGGGTGAACATTTCGAGCCCGGCTACGACGGCAAGTACCTGGAGGAAGTCGGTAGCGATCGGTTCATGGTCGAGTACGAGGCCGATACAGACCTGCGTGATACCGAGCAAGTTCCGCTCAAGGAATCGGGCGGCATCGAAGCGTTTTTCGTCCGAGAAGTGCGACCCCACGCGCTCGATGCATGGGTTTCGATGGACGCTACGAAGATCGGCTACGAGATATCATTTTCCCGCTATTTCTACAAGCCCGCTCCGCTGCGCACTCTAGATCAAATTCGCGCTGAAATCTTGAAGCTAGAAGAGCAGACAGAGGGATTGCTGCACAAAATTGTGGGAGATGTTTGATGCAGCGGCTCCCTCGCTATACCGAGTACAAACCATCTAACCTGGCTTGGCTTGGGGACATTCCACGCCATTGGCAAACCCGCCGAAACAGATTTATTTTTAGAGAGGTTGACAGTCGTTCTACGCACGGCGAAGAGACTCATCTTTCAATGAGTCAGGTATATGGCCTTGTTCCTAGCAAGTCCCTCGGTAGAAAAAGTCTCCAGTCTGAAAGCTACGCTGGGGGAAAGTTGGTTGCTGAGAATGACCTTGTTCTGAATCGCTTAAAAGCACATCTCGGCGTATTTGCTCGGGCTAAGCAACCCGGCGTCATTAGCCCAGACTACTCCGTATTTCGGCCAAAATCCGACGTGTCTGTTCCCTACTGTGAAGCGCTATTCAAGACGCCGTTCTACGTTGCCGAATTTCGCCGGCGAACCAAGGGGATCGTCGAAGGGTTTTGGCGTCTATACACGGACGATTTCTACGACGTCTCGGCACTGATTCCACCCCGCACCGAACAAGACCAGATCGTCGCCTACTTGCGGGCGCAGGATGCCTACATCGCACGATTCATCAAGGCCAAGCGCGATCTCATTGGCCTACTCACCGAGCAGAAGCTGCGCATCATTGACCACGCCGTAACGCGCGGGCTTGATACCTCGGCCGCATTGAAGCCGTCTGGTATCGAATGGACGGGCGAAGTGCCGGTGCATTGGTCGGTCAAGCCTCTTAAGCGATGGGTTCGCCTGAATGCGAGCACCTTGGGAGAGAAGGCCGACCCGGATTTTGAGTTCCGCTACCTCGACATCGGATCTGTGGGGACTGGGCGATTGACAAAGGAGCTTGAACGACTGCGATTTGAAAATGCACCGTCGCGGGCGCGCAGGATATTGCGCCGCGGCGACACGATCATCTCTACCGTTCGCACGTACCTAAAAGCCATCTGGTACGTCAACGAAAACGCCGATGATCTGATCGCTTCTACTGGGTTCGCAGTGCTGACGCCTGGACGAAATGTTGAACCCGAATATCTCGGCTATGTGATTCAAAGCACTGGCTTCGTCAATCGGGTTAGTGCCAATTCAATTGGCATTGCTTACCCCGCGATTGCAGAGACTGTGCTCGGTCGATTCCCTGTTGTGATGCCTGCTACTTTAGAAGAACAGCAAGCAATCGTTGCTCACATCAAGGCCGAAAGTGCACCTTTAGATCAAGCCATTGAACAGGCATTGACAGAGATTAGGTTAATCCGAGAGTATCGCGACCGCCAGATCGCTGACGTAGTCACCGGCCAAGTGGACGTGCGTAGCTGGGTGCCGAGCCCGGATGACGTTGTGGCCGACGAAGACTTGGCAGTGCTAGGCGGCGACGAAGAACTGGATAACGATGGGGAGGAAGACGATGGAGACGACTGACACTAGCGAAAAAGGCTTGGAGGCCTTAATCGTGCGCCACTTGGCGGGCATTAGTGAGTACCCACCAGATGCAGCGATCGAGGCTCAGGACGCTGCTAGCGTTTATGCCCCCGGTGGCTACGTACTTGGACGAGCGGCTGACTACAACCGCGATGTCGCGGTGGATGTGGTGCAATTGCTGTCCTTTCTGCAGGCCACTCAGCCCAAGGCGGTCGAAACGCTGGAGTTGGCGAGTGAGGGCATCAAGCGAACACAGTTCTTACACCGCATCCAAGGCGAGATCGCCAAACGGGGCGTAGTGGATGTTCTGCGTAAGGGCGTGAGCCACGGTCCGGTTCACGTTGATCTTTACAAGCTGCTGCCGACACCGGGCAACGTCAGCGCCGCCGAGAACTTCGATAAGAATATTTTCAGCGTCACCCGGCAGCTGCGCTACAGCAACGACGAGTCCCAGCGTTCGCTGGATATGGTGATCTTTATCAACGGCCTACCAGTGATGACTTTCGAGTTGAAAAACTCGCTGACGAAGCAGACCGTCGCCGACGCTATCATCCAGTACCAGACCACCCGCAACCCAGGCGAATTGCTGTTCCAGTTGGGCCGCTGCGTGGCGCACATGGCGGTAGACGATGCCGAGGTGAGGTTCTGTCCGCATCTCACTGGCAAGACCTCGTGGTTCCTGCCGTTCAATCAGGGATGGAATAGTGGGGCGGGCAACCCGCCCAACCCTCATGGACTGAAAACCGACTATTTGTGGAAGCAGGTGCTGGCCAAGGAATCGCTGGCCAACATCATCGAGAACTTCACGCAGGTAGTGGAAGAGGAAGACGAAAAAGGCAAGAAGCGGCGCAAGCCGGTCTTCCCGCGCTTTCATCAATTGCGAACCGTCCGTGCTTTGCTGCGACGTTCCCATGAGGAAGGGATTGGCAAGCGTTATCTCATTCAGCATTCAGCAGGTAGTGGCAAGAGCAACACCATTGCGTGGCTGGCCCATCAGTTGGTTGAGCTCAAAACCGCCGACGATGCAATGTTGGCTCAATTCGACTCGGTCATCGTTATCACCGATCGACGTGCACTCGATACTCAGATCGCCCGCACTATCAAGAGCTACGACCACGTTTCATCGATCTTCGGACACTCCGAGGATGCTGCCGAGCTGCGCGCCTTCCTGCGCAAAGGCAAAAAGATCATTGTGACGACGGTGCAAAAGTTTCCGTTCATCCTCGATGAGCTGGGCGACCTCAGCGGCAAGAAATTCGCGCTTCTGATCGACGAGGCACATTCCGGCCAAGGCGGCAAGACCACGGCCAAGATGCACTTGGCCTTGTCAGGCGTTTCCGCTGACGATGAGGATGCCGGGGAATCAGTCGAGGATGCAGTCAACAAGCTGATCGAGTCGCGCAAAATGCTGCCGAACGCTAGCTACTTTGCCTTCACCGCCACACCGAAAAACCGGACGTTGGAGTTGTTCGGGGAGCGCTTCATCGAGGGCGGAGAGGTGCGCTTCCGCTCGCCGGAGGAGCTTACCTACACTACCAAGCAGGCAATTCAAGAGGGCTTCATCCTCGACGTGATTGAGAACTACACGTCGGTGGACAGTTTCTATCATGTCGCCAAAACGGTGGAGGACGATCCCGACTTCGACAAAGTAAAGGCGCTGAAGAAGATTCGCCACTACGTTGAATCGCATGAAAAAGCCATTCGCAAGAAGGCCGAGATCATGGTCGATCACTTCATAGCGCATGTGGCGAGTAAGCAGAAGATCGGCGGAAAGGCGCGGGCGATGATCGTCTGCAACGGCATCGCAAGAGCCATCGACTATTACCGTGAGGTGTCGGATTACCTCGCCTCGATCAAGAGCCCTTTCAAGGCCATCGTGGCGTACTCGGGCGATTTTGACATTGGCGGGATGAAGAGGACCGAAGCCGATCTCAACGACTTCCCGAGCAAGGACATCCCATCTAAGCTCAAGCAAGACCCGTATCGCTTCCTGATCGTTGCTAACAAGTTCGTCACCGGCTTCGACGAGCCGCTGTTGCACACAATGTACGTGGACAAGCCGCTGGCCGGCGTACTCGCGGTGCAGACACTGTCACGGTTAAACCGCGCTCACCCGCAAAAGCGCGATACATTCGTACTGGATTTCGCCGACAACGCTGAGGCTGTGAAGGCCGCATTCCAAGACTATTACCGAGCTACGGTTCAGGTTGGTGAAACCGATCCTAATAAGCTGCATGATCTGAAGAACGATCTCGATGCCAAGCAAGTGTACAGCTGGCAGCAGGTTGAAGATTTGGTCGCTCTTTACGTCACCGGTGCAGAACGCGACAAGCTCGATCCCATCCTCGACGTCTGCGTGGCCGAGTACATCGACAACCTGGATGAAGAGGGCCAGGTTGAATTCAAGGGCAAAGCCAAGGCATTCGTGCGTACCTACGGCTTTCTTGCTGCAATCCTGACCTACGGTCACCCGGCTTGGGAAAAGCTGGCGATTTTCCTGAACTTCCTGATCCCGAAATTGCCCGCTCCGAAGGAGGAAGATCTCTCCAAGGGAGTGCTGGAAGCGATCGACATGGACAGCTATCGGGTGGAAGCGAAGGCATCACTGAGGATGTCGATGGACGATGCTGACGCCTTCATTGAGCCCCCACCGCCCGGCGGTGGGGGAAGTGGTGGGACTCCTGACATCGACAAGCTCTCGAACATCATTAAAGCGTTTAATGATATGTTCGGTAACATCGAGTGGAAAGACGGCGACAAGATTCGCAAGGTCATCACCGAAGAAATTCCAGCTCGCGTAGCACAAGACAAGGCCTACCAAAATGCACAGACCAACTCGGACAAGCAGAACGCCAAATTGGAGCATGACAAGGCGCTGAATCGCGTGGTGCTGGAGCTAATCTCTGACCACACTGAGCTATTCAAACAGTTCAGCGATAACCCAAGCTTCAAGCGTTGGCTAACCGATATGGTCTTTGACTCGACCTATCAACCGGGCGCGATCCCACCAAAGACACCGCCTCAGACGGGAGCATCGGCGTGACACGAACTGATCGAAAGGATGTGTGATGAATCTGGCGGCAACGATCGACCAAGGTCAGATTTCCGCATTGCGTAGAGAAGCCGAGCGGCTGGAAGAGGACGCCACATACTCCAGCAAGAGCCATTTCAACGCAGAGGATACGTGGGTGCGTCGTAACTATTGGCTGGGTGTCCCGGCTACAGTTCTCGGCGCCGTCGCAGGGGCAACACTTATCAAGAGTCAACCCGAATGGGCAACAGCCTTCACCCTTTTTGCATCGCTGCTCACTGGCTTGATGACTTTTCTGAAGCCAAATGAGCGCGCAGCAATGCACCGGGCTGCCGCAGGCCAGTTTCTGACCCTTCGTAACGAGGCACGGTTCTTTCGTGAGATCGAATTACTTCAGTCAGATCGGCAAGACGAGCTGCTCGAACGATTGAAGGCGCTATCGACAGCACGTAACGAGTTGAACCTGAAGAGCCCAAGCATCCCACGCCGAGCATTTGTCGCCGCGAGAAAAGGAATCGAAGAGGGCGAAGCTACCCACAAAGTGGACACGGAGTAATGACAGGATGTCAGTACTAAGTTTTTTGGCGGACACGGCAAGCAGTGCAGTGCTTTCTGCAACCGAAAAATCATCAATTGCAACCTCCATCACAACGCTTCAATCACGTATGGCGTTGCACTTTGACAGCAGCGTAATCGCGGAGCGTTTCCAGTTCGGGTCGTCGACACGAGGTACGATCTTACCTCGCATCATGGATGAACAGTCCGACATCGACTACATGGTAGTTTTCAGTGACGGCAGCGCCACCCCGCAGGCCTACCTGAATCGGTTAAGAGCCTTCGTCGAGAGGTGGTATGGATCATCCGAAGTCTATCAGTCCAGTCCGACTATCGTTCTCGAACTGAATCACATCAAGTTTGACTTGGTGCCCGCGAAGAAAACTTGGCTTGGCGAGCTTCACATTCCCAACGGAGCCGGTGGTTGGATGGCCACGAACCCGAACGACTTCAATGCAACGATTGAAGCGAAGAACAGAGAACATAGATCGCTGATTAAGCCGACCATTCGGCTCTTCAAGTGTAAGCGTCGTCCCAGCACCGTGTTGAGTTACCGAAGCTGATACGAGATGATGCTTGTCACACCGCTGGGAAGCGGAGTTCAGCCGGGCAGTTTGGCGGCACAGTTCCAGGGCAGGAAGTCGTCGACACGGTTCACAGGGTAGTCGGCGATGTGCGTCAGCACGTGGCGCAACCAGGCTTCGGGGTCGATGCCGTTCAGCCTGGCCGTTCCGATGAGCCCGTACATGGCGGCTGCGCGT